>NZ_JANDHW010000001.1:300000-479518 GCF_024330105.1 Coprobacter tertius | reverse complement strand
TAATATAATGGCTTGCTTACATCACAATTGTGTGTGTGTGTGTGTGTGTGTGTGTGTGTTAAGAAAATAAATGGAATCTCCAAATTTTCAGACATATAATTTACGGATAATTTTAAATTTCCGTTAGTAAATAAACAAGGGGAATTCCCTGTTATGCGGTAATCGCAATCGCTATTCATAAATTGTCGGCCATTTAGCTGTTTACTCAAGCGCAAAAGTAATTAAATTTTAATAGAAAACAGCATGCAATATTTTAAAATACATTAATTATTTAATCGATTTTACCTTTGGTGCACTTCCCGGGAGATCCTTCACTTATGTTCAGGAGGACAAAAGGACGGTCGCCCCGGGCATATCATACTTTTCGCATTGCTCAGGTGATCCCTCGGCGCCGACTCGTCTTTCCGAGGCATTTCATCTTTCGATTTTATTTCTTATCTTTAAATATGATAAACCGTACCTAAGGAAAATGAAAATTAACTTGACTTTACACCGAGATTGCATTATCTTTGTTATAAACGATTATACATAAAAACATATTCTGAATATATGTACAGATATTTAAATACGCCATACCGCAGGTGCGGTGACAGCGGACTTTTACTTCCTCCCGTATCGTTGGGCCTCTGGCATAACTTCGGAGGCATAGATAGTTACGAAAACGGACTCGAAATCATCCGCTATGCCTTCGATCGCGGCATCACGCATTTCGACTTGGCTAATAACTACGGTCCTCCCGCAGGAAGCGCCGAAGAAAATTTCGGAAAAATGCTGAAGCAGGAGTTCGGATCTCACCGTGACGAAATGATCATTACCACCAAAGCGGGGCATCGTATGTGGGAAGGGCCATACGGTGACGGGGGATCACGCAAATACATCATGGCCAGTATCGATCAGAGTCTGAAACGTCTCGGAACCGAATATGTAGATATATTTTACAGCCATCGCTACGATCCCGAAACGCCCCTCGAAGAAACACTCACCGCTCTCTGCGACATTGTACGCCGGGGAAAAGCTCTTTATATCGGTCTATCGAAATATCCGGCCGATAAATTATTATTCGCATTCGATTTTCTAAAAAATGCAGGGACTCCCTGTATCGTTTACCAAGACCGTTATAACCTGTTAAGCCGCGGAGTAGAAGAAGCACATCTTCAAACGGCAGCCGATAACGGATCGGGATTTGTCGCCTTTTCTCCGCTGGCGCAAGGTCTTCTGACCGGAAAATACATACAAGGAATACCTAAAGGCTCTCGAGCCGATCGTCCGGACGGATATCTGAAAAAGGACGATATTACTCCACAAAACGAACATACCGTATCTTTGTTGCAAGAGATCGCCCGCACCCGAAACGAAAGTATCTCCCAAATGGCTTTGGCTTGGTTACTGCAAAACGATAAAGTAACTTCTGTAATTGTAGGAGCGCGTAACACCGAACAACTGAAATCGAGTTTGAACGCACTCGACAGTACGCCTTTTTCCGCTGAAGAATTATCCCGGATCGAAAAAATTTTGAAATCATGAAGACAAACCTGTTCCGGTACATCATTTTGTTTTGCCTTATATTCAGCAGCTGTGATAAGAACGACTACAACCGTATCCCTACCACTCCCGTGCACATCAGCATCGACGCCGCCCGCTGGAATATTTACGGAGTACACGCATTTCCCGACCATCGTAATTTCATAAAAAGCCAACAGGTACCTACAGGGTTCCAATACAGCGTATCTTCCAGTACGGGTTTCGGCGGAGTATTATTACTTAGCAATTACGAAGGACAACCTCTCGCCTTCGATTTGTCCTGTCCGGTAGAAAGTCGAGCCAACGTACGCATAGAAGTAGATGTCGATAAACTTTACGCCAAATGCCCGGTTTGCGGCTCTACCTACGAGATTTTTAACGGAAGCGGCTCCCCTCTTAGCGGAGAAGCCCGTAAACGCAAATACTTTTTACGAAAATACGTCGTCTACGGAAGTCCGACATCGGGATCATATGTAATTTCCAATTAAAAGCCGGCGAACGATCAACTTTTCACATGTAATTTTTTGTAAAAACAAAAAACAGTTCTATATTTGCACTCGCAATTGCGAAAGTAGCTCAGTTGGTAGAGCATAACCTTGCCAAGGTTAGGGTCGCGGGTTCGAGTCCCGTCTTTCGCTCCATGCTGCCCGGATGGTGGAATGGTAGACACGAAGGACTTAAAATCCTTTGGCTATTGCAGCTGTGCGGGTTCAAGTCCCGCTCCGGGTACTTTAAGAGGCGGACCGTGTAAAACACGATTCGCCTCTTTGTTTTTATCTCCGTTAGCTCTCATTATGCAAAACATTAGCATTTCCCTCTGCTGTTATATGATTCCTTGTATTTGGCCGTATTCAAAATGCTTTCCTTAGCAACTGTCTCCGGCTTCCTACCTAATGAAGCATATCGTTCAATTACTCATGAATGAAGTGTTGCAGCCAAAAGAGAAAGAGATAAATCTCCGTCTTTGATCCATATTTTCATCAGAACTTTATCTTCGTTTTCTATCAACCCATAGACATATACAAAAGCAAATATGTCTACGTGAGGTTAGTTTAGGTTACATATAGAGTTAATAAACCGAACTTAACTGAATTTTCATTCCCTTTCTAGCTATTTCTACACATTCAAAAATGCGTAGCCCTCACAGAATACAAATTACTACCAATTTTCTCTTTTCACTATAAAATTATTTCAAAGGCTCAGTATTTCATCTGTTAAGGATACCCGCTTTGCAAAGCAAGCCGGAATTATCACATATTTCTGTATCCCCCTACCGATAAATTTCGCTATATTTGTACTATTATATAATTAACATATGGATAACGCTAACCGGAAAAAACTCCTGAAATTTCAACAAAATGAAATAACGGAATATAGAGTATATTCGACACTGGCTTCGATAGAGAAAGACGAAAATAATCGAAAAGTATTGTTATCGATTGCCAACGAAGAAATAAAGCATTACCATATTCTAAAAAAATATACTGGTGTCACTCCCAAACCCAATCGCTGGAGAATATTTAAATATTACTGGCTGGCTCGCATATTGGGAATAACATTTGCCATTAAGCGAATGGAATCGAGCGAACAAAACGCTCATAATAATTATGCGGGATATACAGGATATGCCGACTTGACAGAGCTGGCCGAAGCAGAAGAAAAACATGAAAAAGAACTTATATCGTTGATTCAAGAAGAACGCCTCGAATATATGGGTTCGGTTGTTTTAGGACTGAACGACGCATTGGTTGAATTCACGGGGGCTTTGGCCGGATTTACCCTTGCCTTGAACGACTCTAAACTTATTGCTCTTACCGGCGGTATTACAGGAATAGCCGCTGCCTTATCGATGGCATCCTCAGAATACCTCTCGACCAAATCAGAAGCGGGGAAAAATAAACGTCCCATAAAAGCCGCAATATACACAGGCATTGCCTACATTATCACGGTAGCCGCATTAATAGCACCTTTCATTTTTATAGGGAACGTATTGGCTGCTTTAGGCACTATGTTATGTATCGCACTTTTTATCATCGCACTTTTTAATTATTATTATGCCGTAGCACGAAGCGAAAGTTTTAGAAAAAGATTCGGAGAAATGGCTATTTTAAGTTTTAGTGTGGCAGCTGTCAGTTTTGTAATCGGTTTTGCGCTGAAAAAATTTACAGGAATCGATATTTGAGAAACTCCGTAAAATATACTCTAAAAATTATATTACATCATATTATATTTCTCTCACTCCTATCATTAGATTCGTTAAAAAAATCAAGTATATAATCTTTCGGATAAATAAGTTTGTTCTAACAAAAAGTAATATAAAATTATACCACTATGTTAGAACATCTTTCTGAAGAACGCTTTAAAGAGCATATCGCAAATTATACCGATAAAAAAGAATGGCTATATCGAGGTATAAACCCGGCCGTTATCGTATTTCATGACTCGGTACAGCTTTTCGAAAAAGGCTTACGGGACGTATATGATCCCTTATCGAAAGAGTTTCCCGATGTCAATTTTTATCAAGTACTCACAAATCGTAACCCGGAGATTGCTAAAGCATATGACATTCGTACCTCTCCCACGACCATGTTTATACCATTAACAGGAAAACCGGTATTTATAAAAGGCTTCCTAACCCCCGAGCAAGCCCGGGAAAAAGTAGAAACTTTAGTGAAAGGTAAAAAAGTACATTAAAAACGAAAATTATGAAAGAATCTTCTTCAGATAAACTAAACACCGAAGAAAGACGGGAATTACCTAATTCGGATTTCGGTCTTCCCGCACAACGCGCTTTCCCCATGCCCGACGCCGCTCATGTAAGGGCCGCTGAAGCCTATTTCAGATATGCCCCCGATAATGACAAACCGGAACTTGCCCGGAATATATTGAAAAAAGCAAACGAGTTCGGCGTAAAGGTCAGTAGCCCGACTGTTCTCGAATGGGCGGCTAAATAGCGATGTAAACCAGTTATAATAAACTTTATCTATATAAAAAAAGAGAGTGTATCAATGAATGATTTTACTCTCTTTTTTATATTTTTTCTTTTTTTACACAAAAGAAGATTTAGAAATCTAAGTCATATCTACCGTATTGCTTATCTTGCACTCGTTTTACGAATATTACTAAATATGTCTGCAGAAACGGGGATAAGACAATTCGAATTAGCTTTTAATACCTATTACAGGACTCTTTGCCTTTATACATTACTTATTACCGGCTCTTACGAAGAAGCTGAAGACATCGTACAACAAACGTTTACCGATATCTGGGAACGGTTTTCAAACGAAAACTTACATATCTCATTTTTAAAGCCCTACCTTTTTAAAGCCGTACACAATCGTGCTATCAACCACCTACGTTTCCGTTATGAGACAGAAACCCTCGATGAAAACTTTCACGACCTGCCAGAAGATGATACGGAAAGAATAGCTGAAGCAGAAAAAGAAAATCGACTTTGGAAATGGATAGACGATTTGCCACAAGAAAGACGTAAAATTTTTCTTATGGCTAAACAAGACGGATTGAAATATACCGAAATTGCCGAACGGTTGCACATATCTGTTAAAACGGTTGAAAACCAAATGGGTAAGGCATTAAAAACGCTACGAGAAAAAGCTGTAAAAATATATTTATTCTTTTTCGGCTAACTTTTTTATTTTAGGAATAGGGGTTTTTCATTTCTCATTGTCTCTAATATAAACAACCACGATATGAAAAATTCTTTACTCGCTAAATATCTGTTTAACGAAACCTCCACGGCCGAACGGGAGAAAGTGGAAAAATGGCTTGCCGAAAAACAAGAAAACAAAAATATACTCGAACAATTACGACAGAATATAGACCTTGCTTCCCGATACTATCGGTACGGAGCATTCGATCCTTCGGCAGCTTACCGTAAAATGAAAAAACAACTCCCGGTAAGACCTCATAAATTTAACCGCACATTCTTACGTTATGCGGCAATTTTCTTGTTTATATTAATGGGAGGATTCTGTTATTATTCATTTTCAGGGAAAATCTTTTCTCAAAACATAACGATTACATGCATTTCGGATAAAGAACAAGTATTATTACCCGATAATTCGGTCATCGTGTTGGCTCGGGACGCACAACTCTCTTATCCTAAAAATTTCACCGGAAGAACCAGAAAAGTTACGCTATATGGAAAAGCGTTCTTTTCTGTCACTAAAAATAAGTCTAAACCTTTTATCATAAACACGCCTTTCATCGACATTAAAGTACTGGGAACCCAATTCCAGGTAATAGCGACTGACACAATAAACGAAGTATATGTAACGTCGGGGAAAGTAAAAGTAACATCGGTAAACCATAATAAAAATACGTTACTCACCTCAAATATGGTTACTCGTTACCTGCCGAAATCGGGAGTTTTCGATACCCGCACTATCGAAACCCTCAATAACCGGCTAAGTTGGGAAACCGGGATTTTCCATTTCGAAGGAACCCCTTTGTATAAAGCCATAAAGGAAATAAATGCACATTATCATTCCGATATTTCGATAAAACCGGCCGATAGAGGCAAAGAACTAACGGCAACCTTCGAGAACCTGTCTCTTCAAGAAATAACCGAAATCATAGAAAATACATTCGACATACAATTAATAAAAACAGAATAGAAACTCTATCAAAAACCTATATGAAACCAATTCATCTCTGTATATGGATCTTACTCTATCCTTTTTTATTAACAGCCCAAAATCCCTCAAAAGATACAAAGGATGTAACATTACATTTCGACCATACCGGAATCGGGCTTATTTTGCAAGAAATAGAAAAACAAACTCATTACAGATTTTCTTATGAATCGACCCTTATCGATAAGCATGAATTAAGAAGCATACATGTAGTTAATGCCAAGCTAACAGAAACGTTACAAAAATTATTCGAAAAAGATCGAATATCATTTTCTTTTTCAGGAAACTATATTATATTAAAAAAAGAAAAAACAGTACGGCATTATGTAATAAGCGGTACCATTTCAGATATAAACTCCAAAGAAATACTGATAAATGCCTCGCTTTATTCTCCTTCGGCCCACAACGGAACGTCTTCTAACAATTATGGTTTTTATAGCATAGTATTGCCCGAAGGGAAAAACGAAATCATTTGCTCGTATATAGGCTATGCCACCGTTCGTAAAACAGTCGAAATATATAAAGATACTACTCTATCATGGCAGTTGCAACCTAATGCACAGCTAAAAGAGGTTGTTGTTACCGATAAAAAAATTACCGATCTAATATTTTCTGCACAGCCCGGCAAACTTACTCTTTCTCCTGCTCTTGTAAATAAACTACCTGCTATGGGTGGAGAAACCGATCTGCTAAAAACGCTGCAGTTACTGCCGGGTGTAAACGGAGGGACAGAAGGAACAGCCGGATTATTGGTAAGGGGAGGAAATATAGACGAGAACCTGTATCTTATCGACGGAACCCCTATCTATAATCCCAACCACATGATGGGATTCTTTTCTACGTTTAATGCCGATGCTATTAAAAACGTGGATTTTTATAAGGGAAGCTTCCCGGCCAGATACGGCGAAAGATTATCGTCGGTAACAGATATACGCCTGAAAGATGGGAACAGCCAAGAATACCACGGAAACGTAAGTGTAGGACTTATTTCAGCAAAAGCCAATATCGAAGGCCCCATCGTAAAAGATAAAACTTTTTTTATTCTCTCTGCGCGTCGTACTTATCTCGACCTGATCACAACACCAGCACAGTGGATCATGAACCGGAAAAAAGAAGAAAAAAATATTTCGGGATATAATTTTACAGATATAAATGCTAAAATCACACACAAACTCAACGAACGAAACCGATTACAACTCAGCCTTTACTGGAATTACGATATTTTATCGATAAAAACGACAAATAACTCATCAAATAATTTCTATTATGACAACACCGTTCAAAATACGACAACGGATGTAACAAATTTGTATAAAATAAAATATAAAGACCATTCGGTCATGAAATGGGGAAATTTAGTTGCCACATTAAATTGGAATAACCAAATAAGCAATCGTATTTATAATAATACCTCTATTTCTTATAATCGCTACAACTCTCTTACAACTTATGATAATCAGGACTATTTTGAATATAACGGTTCTGTCGAACGGGATGCGAAGACTAATAGCCGTTTCCAGTCGGGAATCAGCGACTGGTCTCTAAAAAGCGATTTTAATTACTACCTGAATTACCGCAACCGGATACATTTCGGAGCGAATTACACACTACATACCTTTAAGCCCGAGGTTAGTCGTACCCGTACGGCATCTTCTGAAAATAATGGGAATAAACCCAATGAAACCCACGGAGATGTAAATCAGATCATCGGTCATGAAACGTCTTTATATGCAGAAGACGAAATAGACCTTACCCGAAAACTGATATTCAATCCCGGGCTTCATTTTTCCTGGTTCAGAGTACAAGGTAAAAATTATACTTCTTTGCAACCTCGTCTTTCCGCCCGATATCTGATCAATAACAAAATATCGCTTAAGGCTTCTTACGCCGAGATGAAACAATATATCCATTTATTATCCTATTCATACATTAATATGCCCAATGACCTTTGGGTTCCTGTAACCCGAAAAATCCGTCCGATGACATCGAGACAAGTCTCAGGTGGCATATATTATCGACCTTTCAAAGGATGGGAATTTTCGGTAGAAGGGTATTATAAAGTAATGCATAATTTGATAGAATATACTAACGGAGCTTCATTTTTTTCAAAATTTTCGAATTGGGAAAACAAAGTAGCCATGGGAAACGGAAAAGCGTATGGAGCAGAATTTATGCTTCAGAAAACCCTTGGAAAAACCACCGGCTGGATCGGTTATACTCTTTCATGGAGCAACAGACAGTTTCCCGGAGGAGAAATAAATTACGGGCAGGTATACCCCGATCGCTATGACTGTCGTCATGCCATAAATATCGTAATGATGCACAAATTCAGCGAGCGATTCGATATCAGCGCATCGTGGGTTTTCCACTCCGGTTCACGTCTGACTGTTCCCACCGAGTACTTTTCGACTTCAGGAGTTTTACCCGGAGAAATCGTCAATACACATCAATCGAATATTCCTTACATCAGCAGCCGCAATAATTATCAGTTACCCAATTACCACCGGCTCGATCTGAGTTGTAATTTCCACAAAAAGAAAAAAAGAGGAATAGCAACCTGGAGTATCTATATTTACAATGCATATAATAAACTCAATCCGGTTTACGTAAACGTAGAAGCGCAAAAAAATACCGATGTAATAAAACCCATTATAAAAGGTACTTGTATTTTCCCGATAATACCAGGATTCTCCTATACTTTCACCTTTTAAAAAATGATACGATGAAAAGAAAAATAATCATACTATCTGCATTCATTATTTCCCTATCTTTCTACTCTTGTGAGATCAATCTGGGAGATTATTTGGAAGGAATTAACGAACCCCCAAAACTGGTACTTATTTCTTTTATCGAACCCGGCAAAAACATCAAAGCTGAACTTAGCTCCAGTTATCCAGCACCGAATATATTAAAAGACGACAATGTAGCGGGAGCTATCGTAAACGTATATGTAAATGATGTATACTCTGGAACGGCAGAAAAGATCGATACGGGAGATCCTATTTTCGTATCCGACATTCATGTAAATTACGGAGATAGGATAAAACTGACCGCTGAAGCCCCCGGATACACTCCGGTTACAGGGATAAGCCGAATTCCCGCCGAAATACCCGTCATAAAAATAGATACGATAACTTATTATAAAGCCTCTGAAGAAAGACTGCAGTTTAAGATACATATCCCCGATAACGGAGACGGCACAAAATATTATCGGATTATTCTAAAAGGAGAAGTCGCCCTCGCCGGTTATACCAACTATACTGAAACTTACCCCATCGACGAAGATTTCTCAAAAGAGCCCGTTTTTGATGAGAATCGGCATTTCAATGAAATAAACGAAAACGATAAAGACGGCGTAGATAGCAATAAATACTCTATATTTTCTAACCGTTCTTTTATAGGGAAAGGTTATACCGTCACTGTAAACTGTAAAAAAGTATATCCGTTTACCGATGTGAACGGCGATAGATGGCTTCCTCGTATTACGGCAATGGTGATGCAACTTACTCCCGAAGCTTATCTATATCTACAAAGCATGAACGCTAATTCGGAAAATTCAGATGATTTGGTAGAACCGGTACAAATATATTCTAATATAGAAAACGGGATTGGAATTATCGGAGGATATGTAAGTCGCAGTACTACATTTAAAATATCGCCTCTATAACTTTTAATTTATTTCAGACATATTTCTTATAATTGCAAAAAAACGAGCCGCTAAACAGAAGAGTTTAGCGGCTCGCAACCTATTTATAAGACTCGTTTTATAAAACGAAATTTACTTTTTATTTTCTTCTTCCTCCAACTCTTCTAACAATCCACGACAAGCATCTTCTAAAATATCGAGAACTTGCTCGAAGCCCTCACTTCCCGAATAATAAGGATCGGGAACATGATCGACCTGTAAATACCGGCAATAATCGGTCATACGACATATTTTAGCCACTGATTCCGGATCGGGAGCAAGACTCCTCAAACGATCGTAATTCGAATCATCCATCGCCAATATAAGATCGTTATCATAAAAATCATCTGTCGTAATCTGACGGGAACGACTGGCAAGTCGATATCCACGCCGTGATGCATGTGCCCTCATACGTGAATCGGGTAAATCCCCCGCATGCCCCCCGTAGGTTCCCGCAGAATCAATTTCAAAAGAATCTTCTAATCGGGCCTCTTTTACTAGATGCTCCATAATTCCTTCTGCAGCCGGAGAACGGCATATATTTCCGAGGCAAACAAATAATAAACGCTTCTTTTCTTTCATTACAGTTACTATAAGATATCTTCAGTCTACAACAAAAGGCGCAATCCCTTTAAATTCAGGAATATGCGCCTTCGTTTTTTCTTTCTGTTCAACAGACAGGTTTACCCTGCCCGTAAACGCGAATTAGTTTTGCTGCGGTTCTACCGAAACGTATGAGCGGTTATCTCTTTTTTTGCGGAATACCACAACCCCGTTTACTAATGCAAACAAAGTATGATCTTTACCGATACCTACGTTTTCACCCGGATGATGAACAGTACCTCTTTGACGAACGATTATATTGCCGGCTTTAGCAAATTGTCCGCCGAATACCTTAATGCCTAATCGCTTACTTTCTGATTCACGGCCGTTCTTGGAACTACCGACACCTTTCTTATGTGCCATTTTCTTTGAATTTTAATAGGGTTAAGCAACAATCTCTTTAATTAACACTTCGGTAAAGCACTGACGATGACCGTTACGTTTACGATATCCTTTTCTTCTTTTTTTCTTGAAAACGATAATTCTTTCGCCTTTTAAATGTGAAAGTACTTCACATACTACCTTGGCACCTTCCACTACAGGAGCGCCTACCTTTACCGTCCCGTCGTTATCAACCAGCAATACTTTGTCGAACTCGACTGCAGCACCCTGGTCTGCGGCTAAACGATGAACATACAATCTTTTGCCTGCTTCGGCTTTGAACTGCTGTCCCTGAATGTCTACAATTACGTACATCTGTTATTTTATTATACAGGTTACCTTCGGCGGGTGGAGCCTTTTCTTCGGCCCGCTTCTACTACCCTACACGAAACAAGGCCACAAAATTACAAGTTAGTTTTATTTTCTCCAAATCTTTTACCTACTAATTTTTTATTTTCAGTCAATTAGCGATATCCTTCGTGACAAAAAATAAAAAAACAATGTTTTTACAGCCGAACCTTTTACCTATAACCGGCGTTAATTACGGAATAAAAGTGAATCATTCGGATTGTTTTTATTAATTATACATGAAACTATTTCAATTATAACTATCTTTGCCGGAATTTTTGATCCCTATATTTTAAACAGGATCGTTCACTTAACAAACAAATAATGAAAAAAATCACAACTCTTATCCTCGCCTCGGTTTTCGTATCGAACAGTATGGCCGAAGGATATCAGGTAAACATGCAAAGTACCCGTCAAACCGGGATGGGACATGTTGGCGCCGCCCTAAAACTCGGAGCTGAAAGTATGCACTTCAATCCTGCCGGAATGGCCTTTCTCGATAAAAGTATCGATATTTCGGCCGGAGCTTCGGCCATTTTCTCAAAAGCGAGCTTCAAAAATAACGGAACCGGATTAACAGAAAGAACAGACAATAACCCGAGTACCCCCATTTATGCTTACGCAGGGTTCAAGGTTTACGATTTTATGACGGCCGGTATAAGTTTTACTACTCCTTACGGTAGTGGACTCAACTGGGGCAAAAACTGGAGTGGAGCGCATCTTGTACAGGATATTTCACTGAGAGCTTACATGATTCAACCCACGTTCGCCTTCAAGATTTTACCTAATCTTAGTATCGGAGCCGGACTCGAAATCGCATTAGGTAAAGTAGAACTTTCTCGAGCCCTCATGCCGGTAGGCTCTCTTTCGTCGATACCTAATATCGGTACTTTCCTCCCCAATTATCAGGCATATAACGACATTGCTCCAATTTCAGCAACATTACAGGGTAAATCCAAAACCGGAATCGGATTCAATGTAGGATTATTGTACGATATTAATGAACAATGGTCGGTAGGGGTATCTTATCGTTCGGAAGTAAAACTAAAAGTAAAATCGGGAACAGCCGATCTGCAATTCGGATCAGATGAAATAAAACAAGCCGTCGAAACTATAAACCGAATTATTGTAGGAGCAGGAGGATCTCCCATTATTCCACCATTGTCAGAAGGTACCTTCCGCGCAGAAATGCCGTTACCGGCTAACTTGAATATAGGGGTGGCCTGGAAACCGAATCCTCGACTGACATTATCGGCCGAAGCACAAATCGTATTTTGGAAAAGTTACAAAGACCTGACAATACATTTCAACGAATCCGCTTTAAAAATAGAAGACATTTACGCACCCAAAAACTACAAAAATGCAGCAGCTTACCGTCTCGGAGCGGAATATGCACTTACTAACCGTTTCGACATCAGAGGGGGATTGTATTATGACCAAAGCCCGATTCAGAAAGATTATTATAATCCCGAAACTCCGGGAATGGATAAAATCGGCCTATCGGCCGGATTCAGTTTTAGACCGATAAAATCTTTATCGGTAGATTTTGCATTCCTCTATATTCAAGGTCTTGGCAGAGACGGTGCATATACCGATCCTCGAACCGGCCTTAAATTCGAAGGACATTATAAAACACATGCATTCGCTCCTTCTTTAGGACTGACATACCGTTATTGAATGAACTTAAATTCTTATTTTTTCAGTGTAAATACGGCAGGGTAATATTATCCTGCCGTATTTACACTGAAAAAATGCCTGAAAACTAACCTTAAATCAATGGTACAAACCCATTTTTCTTTACCATTTCCTGTCCTTTGGGAGACAATATATATTCTATAAACGGTAATACTTTAGCAGAATCGGCCTGATTATAATAATAATATAACGGCCTTACAATAGGATATTTACCCCGAATCGCATTTTCAAGAGAAGGCGTATAAAAATGGATTCTATCATACGACACCGCAATCGGTTTTACATAACGGTTAAGATACGCCAGCCCCACATAGCCTATAGCTCCCCGAGTCTGCCTGACAGACTGTATAATCGCACCCGTAGCAGGCATAGAAAGTATGCTGCTCATATAATTCTTATTCCCCAATACACTTTCTTTAAAAAATTCATAAGTTCCCGAAGAAGTCTCACGAGAATAAACGACAATACGCCGGTCTTCTCCTCCCACTTGTTTCCAGTTAGTAATCTTTCCACGAAATATACCGTCAAGCTGTTCTCTTGTTAATCTGTTCACTGGATTAGACGGATGCACAATAACAGCAAGCGCATCATAGGCAACTTCGACTTCCCGTATCTCCTGTCTGGCCTTTTTTAACTTAAGACGCTCTCCGAATTTAATTTGTCTCGATGCCATAGCAATATCGGTCGTATGGTCATAAATCGAAGATAAACCGACTCCCGTACCTCCTCCGGTAACGGTTACGCTACGGTCAGGATATTCCCGCATATATCTTTCAGCAATCTGCTGCGTAAGAGGAAGTACCGTATCGCTTCCTTTGATACGTTGCGCCCGTACAAAATCGAACGATAAGAAAAACAGTAAGATAAAAATTAGCTTATTCACATTCATTTATTTTTTCAACGGCAAATAACGGATTAAAATATTACAAATCGTTTACGTTCCTATTACCTTATTGTAACGACCGATAATTTATAGAAACATGTAATCGGAATGAAATATAACCGTAACGCGACCTTCATAAAATTTACACAGCATCTTAATGTCGGTTTACGTACTTTGTAACATTAAAAAACAGCCTATGAAAAAAGTCTTTACAAAAATTATAGAAGGAATATTTACCTGTAGTGGTTTTATAACCAGTACCGTTATATTACTCATTACGGTTTTCCTGTTTAGTGAAGCTTCGGGATTATTCAGGCAAAAGGTAATCGAAGAAGGCTATGTACTGGCATTGAATCCCCAGAACAATGTAAATGAACTGAACGCAGATCAAATAAAGAATATTTTTGATGAAGAAATCACTAATTGGAAACAAGTAGGAGGGAATAATACTCCCATAGTTGTTTTCAGACTGGAAGACATCGATCGTTACTTCAACGAAAAAGATTTGGGAAACGAATATCAGTATGCCGGAAAAAAAATAGAAGAATTGGTTAAAAAGACCCCGGGTATGATCGCTTTTGTTCCGTCTTCGTTATTATCTCCAAACTCCGGTCTCCATTTTATAGAAGATAATTCCATTCCTTTTAAAGAGGTATTTGCCGGTACCGAATGGTACCCGACTGCAACGCCTGCTCCACTTTTTGGGATTCTGCCGCTTGTTGCCGGCACATTGTGGGTAAGTTTTTTTGCAATACTTCTGGCTCTTCCATTCGGATTATGTGTGTCGGTATATTTATCGGAAGTAGCAGGGAATAAGGTAAGAGAAACACTAAAACCCATAATCGAATTACTGAACGGAATACCATCGGTAGTATTTGGTTTTTTCGGACTTATTGTTGTCGTTCCTTTCATCCAAAAAGTTTTCAATTTACCCGTAGGAGAAACTGGATTATCAGGCAGCATCATCTTAGCTCTTATGGCTTTACCAACAATTATCACCGTTTCGGAAGATGCCATGCGTAGTTGTCCCCGTTCGATGAGAGAAGCCAGTTTGGCTCTGGGAGCATCTCACTGGCAAACGATTTACCGGGTAGTAATTCCGCATTCTACTTCCGGAATTACCTCCGGAATCGTTCTGGGCATAGGTAGGGCCGTAGGCGAAACAATGGCAGTACTCATGGTTACCGGCAACGCTGCAGTCATACCGACAACAATACTCGAGCCCCTGAGAACTATCCCTGCGACAATAGCTGCTGAACTCGGCGAGGCTCCTGCAGGAGGCGCCCATTACGAAGCATTGTTTTTGCTGGGAGTCATCCTGTTTTTTATTACAATGGCGATAAACATGAGTGTAGAACACATTTCTTCGAAAAATAAATCGAGATAATAATGGACAGAACTTTGTTCCCCACAGATTATAACGAGCGCAAAAGACGTTCTCAAAAAGTAATATTTTTTATATTTCGTCTTTTCACATATGGAATAGCCGCTGTTTTATTCGGTATTTTAGGTTTTATCATTATCAAAGGTGCGGGCGTCATCAGTTGGGATTTTCTTACCCAACCGCCCAAAGACGGAATGACTTCAGGAGGTATTTGGCCTGCTATCGTAGGGACTTTTTACCTGATGATTGGAAGTGCTGTTTTTGCTTTCCCGATAGGCATCATGAGCGGCATTTATATGAACGAATACGCACCTAAAGGCCGTCTCGTAAATTTTATCCGGATGATGACTAATAATATGAGCGGTATTCCCTCGATCGTATTCGGCCTTTTCGGAATGGCCCTTTTTGTAAATTACCTGGGGTTTGGAGACAGTATTTTAGCGGGATCCCTTACCCTGGGGCTGTTAAGTATCCCTATCGTTATACGCACTACCGAAGAGGCACTTAAAGATATTCCCGATAGTTACCGCGAAGGAAGTAGAGCTTTGGGTGCAACTCGGCTACAAACGATATGGCATGTAATTCTGCCGATGGGGATGCCTCGTATTATCACAGGACTGATTCTTTCATTGGGACGCGTATCGGGAGAAACCGCCCCGATATTATTTACCTGTGCGGCCTTTTTCCTGCCGCAATTGCCCAAGAACATTTTCGACCAATGTATGGCGCTTCCTTATCACCTCTATGTGATTTCCACCAGTGGAACCAATATAGAAGCACAACAACCCATCGCCTTCGGAACGGCTCTCGTACTCATTATTATCGTACTCATCATGAATGTTTCCGCAAACGCATTGCGAAAACATTTCTCAAACAAAGTAAAAATAAAATAATTCTATACCACAATGGATAAAATAGATGCCAGAAATGTAAATTTTTATTATGGAAATTTCCATGCACTGAAAAACATCAGCATGCAGATCGAAGAAAAATCGGTTGTGGCTTTTATCGGGCCTTCGGGATGTGGAAAATCTACCTTCCTAAGATTATTTAACCGAATGAACGACCTTATCCCCGATACACGGCTGAACGGTAAAATTCTTATCGATGGAAATAATATTTACGACAAAAATATCGAAGTAGACGAACTTCGTAAAAATGTAGGCATGGTATTTCAACGACCGAACCCTTTTCCTAAAAGCATCTTCGAGAATGTCGCTTATGGATTACGTGTAAATGGCATAAAAGATAAAAAATTCATAGCCGATAGGGTTGAAGAGACTCTAAAAGGCGCTGCCCTTTGGGATGAAGTAAAAGATAAACTAAAAGAGTCGGCTTATGCTTTATCGGGAGGACAACAACAAAGATTATGTATTGCTCGTGCAATGGCTGTATCCCCTTCGGTGTTATTAATGGATGAACCGGCTTCCGCTCTCGACCCCATTTCGACAGCAAAAGTTGAAGAACTCATACGAGAACTTAAAAAAAATTATACGATTATCGTCGTAACACATAATATGCAACAAGCGTCGCGGGTAAGTGATAAAACAGCATTTTTTTATCTGGGAGAAATGATTGAATATAACAATACACAAAAAATATTTACAAATCCCGATAAAGAAGCAACTCAAAATTATATCACAGGACGTTTCGGGTAATCCACAATACGGGATATTTTACAGGGAATAATAATCCACACAATCAAAAGGTTGTGTGGATTATTTACATCCGACAATATTATAACTATCACATTGAACACGTTTGCAGACTCCATAATTTTGCTCATAACAAACTAAATTATCACAATTATGGAAAAGAAAACATTAAAAACTTTCAGGAACGAGGATCTAACCCAAGTACCCGTTACAGACATTAACCCGGCTCAGGATATTGCCGACAACATTATTATAGAAGGTAAAAAAAACCGTATTATACGTATTGCCGCTAATAATGACGTAAGAATCTGGGCATATTACAACACAAAAGAAGGAAACGGAACGTTGATCCCGGCAGGTAGCGTAGAATATTTTGCCGTATGGAACGATCAGATTGTGGAAATACAAGGAGATTGTAATTTGATGGAATAATGGGAGCAATAGGAAACCTGAGAGCCAGAGGTATGCTCGGACTCTCGAGACAAAAAACAAGTCTTGTAACGAATTTTGCTTCCGGTAAGCATTTTCCTGTGTGGAATACACTTTCGGGAGGAAAAGTAATAAAGTTACAAATATTCGGATCGTCCCGACAAGACATTATACCCAGCATCTCCGATCCTGCCGCGATCGTATCTGCTGACGATGTACTTTTATTTGTATCCAATGATAAAAAGGGTAACTCCAGACAGCTATTTAACCTGTCCGATTACATTTTACGCAGTATCCCCTCGGGTATATGTGACGAAATCATCTATAATAATGGTGTATGGACTTTCATACAACGGATAAAAGAATATGTAATAGATGATAACAGCCCCGTTATCCTCGACTCGAAAACCCCAAAAGCGGGAATCATCGGGTATAAACTCGGTAATATCATTGGGGGAGACAAGGAATACTCCAATGAGAGGATGTCCGAAAATGCGTATTCTAATAAATTCAGGTTCATACCTGATTATAATTCAGGTAAAGCCCCTGAGTTATCCGTAGGTGACGCCGCCGTCTGGGTACGGGGAGACTCAAGTAACGTTTTAGACAAATACGTTTATTTCTTTATTCCCCTCGATATTTACGATTCCGGTTTAGAAACGGCTAAACAATATTTGAAAGGAACCACATTTATCCATTATCTTCCCACGCCGATAGAAACAGCTATCGACTTACCCGAAATACAGATGTATAACGGGCAAACATGGTTTTCTCTCGATTCCAAACTCGATACTTACATGAAGGGGACATTTAAAGTTCGGAAATCCCTCGATGTCATACCCGGCGCGATATATCATTATTATTTCGGGGACAAAACCAATCAGGATTCGGATAAAACGACAATCGACGACCTCTCGGGAAACGGAAACACCCTTACGTTGTACGGATTTAATTATACCCCCGAAAGCGGATATATACCGGGAGGATTAAAATTCGACGGGATCAACGACTACTGTTCTCCCAATAAAACCGGGATATACAAAACCGTTCAATTGGCAATATCCGATATTCTGCCTAAAGAAAATAAAAACACCTACCAATTCGGAAACTTCAATGCGGTAAATAATGGTGAAGAACGGGAAATCGGGATGTTATGGGGTGAATCTCCTACTTTTAAAAGCAGGCTCGTTACACAAGGGTACGAAAAAGTATATGATAATGAAGTACCCGTTTCTGTAGAAACGGCGGCATTACTCGGAACGATCACGTCATCAGCCGAAGAAGCCGGCCGCAAACGTGTTATATCTACCGTAATCAGTCGAGATACACAAGTACCGAATAAGCTGTATCTCGGCTCATATTATCCGGGCGGAAATTACTCTGATTACATACTGCACGAATTTATCGCATATGAAAGAGAATTATCCGAAGACGAAATCAAACACAATGTAAAAGTACTCCAACAACGTAACGGAATCGGAGATAATACGGAGGTACTGCCCGTAACTTATGCCTCTGGGAGATTATTCCCTATTTGGAACACCCTTTACGGAAACCATATAACCCGGTTAGAAATATTTGGAGAAACTACTCAACAGTATATCCCGAGTTTGGATACACCCGTTTCTCTGGTAAACAGAATCAACGGAACGTTGGAAATAAATGCAAGTGAAGGGATCGGAGAGGGAGCTGCAAAGAATACCGTTACATTCGAAAATATTACTTTGCGAAGCCTACCTTCGGGAACCGCCGACGAGTTGTTATATGAAAACGGGATATGGAAACTGATAAAAAGAACCGCTGAATTGAACATTACTAAAATCGATTCATTATACGATGTCGGAAAGAATGTACCCGGCTATGTTTCGGGAATTATAAATGTCGATCGAAATAACGAAAACGGACTGACCTCGAAAATGAACTCTTTGGGATTCTCAGATAAACTCGAATGCGGCGTCGCCCAATACCTGAATCCTAAAGAAATGCTTTGGAGCCACGATACAATCGACGGAGTATATTATATCAGGCTCAAGGACGAACGGATAGGTAGAGAACAATCGGACACGAATGAACAGATTGCAGCTAAAATCAATGCGTACCTGACCGATAATCCGGTAACATTATATTACGAACTACTGAATCCGACAGAAAAAACCGTTATTCCGTCCAGTTATAACAGTATTCCGAAAACCTACGACAACACGACCTACATATATGCTGAAGGAGCATACAGTAAGTGTACTTGCAGGGTAAGCCAAAAATTAGATTTTATAGAAGGTTCACGTTGTCACTATTATTTCGGCGATAAAACCAATAGCGATTCAGACAGAGATACGATTAAAAACAAATCTGAAAACCGGTATGATTTGCAATTGCAAAACTTCGCTTATACAGTAAACAGCGGATATATTAAAGGTGGTATTCAGACCGACGGTATAGACGATCATATACAGACAACCCTCGATTTTATACCGAGAAGTGTATTTATTTCCTGTTCCACCCCACCGGTCGATGAAAATCGCCAAACTTCCTATGCGACGATCATAGCAAGGGAAAATATTTCAGACTTGTTTAACCGAACATCGTTGTTCAACTACAAAGAATCCAGTTACAACCGAATCCGATCCAATGCCGAAAAAACCTATGTTAACGGAATACTAAGCCCGCCCGATACGGCCGCTTCATTTGACCAAATAAACACTTATGCGCTAATCATGTCAGACTTTCGGCGTACCGACTGGTATTTCAACCTCAGCGGAATAGTCGCCGATTCGGGAATAGGAATACAATGGCCTGCGAAAGCTGGAATATGCGAAGTACTCTGTTATGACCGCGAATTAAGTTACGATGAAATCTCCCATAATACAAAAGTAATGCAACAACGTAACGGGATAGATATTACAAATTATAAATTATAAAATTATGAGATTTTCGATTATTAAAGTAGAAGAACTTATCAAAAGAGGTTTCGAAACCTCCACTTGGCGCAAATCAAACGACGGACAGTACGCACTGGTACATACCGAACACGTAGAACTGGCCTTTCCCGAGCTTACCGAAAACAGTTTAGTATATCAGGGATCGGTATCATCCAATCCTCTGGGTACACAAACTTATTACAACGACAGTAGCGAATTTTCGGAATTGCTCGCATCGAGAAACTGGATTACCCCCGAAACGATCGGAAATTAATAATATGTCATGAATGAATGGGGAATCATATTATCCGGACTTTTCGGTGGCCTGAATATTTTTCAGTTCATCTTTTTCCGTGCTGAACGTAAAAAAGCATTGGCGGCGGCTGAAAGTATGGTATTGGATAATGAACAAAAAAAACTGGATTTGAGACAAGATGATTATGAATACCTGACAAAAAAATGCGATAAACTTACCAAAGATTATTTCGAAATGCTCGAAAAGGCACAACTGGCTATGCAGGAAGTCGCTCAAATGAAAAGCGAAATCACACATCTCAAAGGACTCAGATGTTATAAAACAATATGTCCGGAAAGAGAACAAAAAAGACTTCCGCTCATGAATTGATCAAGAGTGTATGTATGAAAAAAGAAAAACAGGCTGGTAAAATTTTACCGGCCTGTTACTTTGGCATATATAAAACAAATAATTCCATTACTTCCAAACAAAAAAACATCATATTTCCTATGATTTTTTTAATATTTTTTATAACTTCGTGTAATAAGTTGTTGATACATGAAGCAGGCCATTAGAATATTCACATTATCATCATTCATATTCTGCTTATTTACATTGAGTTTATATGCACAATCTAAAAGACCGGAAGTTTGTGAAGATATGAATTTTAACCAAGCCTATCATGAATTTATCGATATGCTCGAAGGGAAAATGCCTCTGAGCGTAAAACGTGGGGTGTTCCTGATCGAATGGGCTTATCTGGACGGGAAACCCGATTATGATCAGTTCTGCCAACAAATCGATTCCGTTTCATCTTCTATCCGGGAATTTATTACCGTGAATCACTTAGATCAGATACCCACGGGAAAGAATGTCGCCATTTTCGAATATTTCGTCAGGCCCTATCCGATGAACGGAAATAAACCTTTTACCTATGACTTCAACGACATTGCCGCCCAGGAAAATTTCACCAATTATTTTGTAACGAAAGTAATGCGTACCCACTCGGGACAATGCCGGTCATTACCGATGTATTATAAAATTTTGGCCGACGAAATTTCGGCGGAAGCACATATTACACTTGCCCCGCAACATCTGTTTATTCGGCATCGGCACGAATCAGATCCGAATCAATGGCGGAATGTGGAACTTACCACCCAATCGCTTTCCCGGGAAATCTTTTATATCGAACATTTCGGCATAACCGATGAAATGATTCGCAATAAGGTATATATGAATCCGCTATCCGACCGGGAAACAGTCGCCTATTTGCTCTCGGAACTGGCTTTAGGATATATGCGTAAATATCAAAAGAATGACGATTTTGTAATATCATGTTCAGAAAAATCTTTGGATTATTTCCCCCAGAACGTTTTTGCCCTGATTAACCGGTGTAACGCATTAAACCTGACGTTAATGGACTATCTTGCCTCGAACGGCAACATATTCGACCAGCGGGCGGAATCGTTAAACAACCGATAGTGGGAAGGCAACGAAAGATTGCAACAGCTCGGTTATCGAGAAATGAATGATGAAACCTATATGGCTGTATTAAACAGTGCTATTCAGTCGATGAAAGAACAGGGAATGAGCGAAGAAGAAATAAAGGCAAAGACGGGACAAATAAAAAAAGCAGACAATAATTTCCACGATTACGACCGCCCAGAATACGGAGAACGCAGACCCCTATTCGATCTTCGGTAAAACCTATACCCTGGGAGATAATGCAAAAGGAGAAGAAAAAGTATTCATAATCGAAAACTTTCCTGAGGGATCTCCCGTTTATCGTATAGAGCATCATACCGGAAGCGGCATTGTAAAACTCTTTGATAAGGAAGATCGGCAGATCGGAGAAAAGCAACTCTCCCAAACGGAACGTGCCTGGATGACACCCGACCCGTTGGCGGAAAAATATTATTCGATAAGTCCGTATGCCTTTTGCGGGAATAATCCCTTAAAATATATCGATTTAAGAGGTGATAGTTTAACACTTGCAGGAGACAATTATCAGGAAATTTTAATGGCGATCTATAACGGATTGGAAGAAGGAACAAATACGACTATGAAATTTAATAACGGAGTTTTAGACCCGTCGTTGATAGCGAAACAAGCGTGGAGTTCGAATGATGATTTTTTGAAAGACATTTACGAAATGTCGGTGAACCCACTGATGGTAGAGCTATCTGTCTCGAATAAAAATACTTACAAAATGAACGGAAAGATAGTAACGGAAGAATTTCAGGCGCCATATGACTACCATACAAGCCAAGACCCCATTGCAGAAAATTATTCAAAATCAAAAGGTGATCCGATCGGATATACTATACAGGGAAATTTAGGCCAAACGTTGATCCCCGGAAATACTTCCGTTTCAGGAAAAGGACCTACAAACAACCATATTCAGGTTATTATAAACGGAAAGGGCACTCTTAATCACCGCACTGTAGGAATGGCGCATGAATTTGGACACGTGATATTATATATGCGGGGATTACCCTACGGGCACAGACAACCCGGTGTAGATAGTTATGTATATGGAAAAGCAACAAGAATGTCAAAAAGATTAGGATATGATTTTTAAATGCTTACTGATATTACCTATGATTTTACTGACTGGTCTGTTATCGTATGGACAAAATAAACCGAATATTGTTCGTTCGTCTATAAGGTACGACGTAGACAGTTTACCTGTTTTAAAAGCCGATTTTACACAAGATACAATGTACTTAAAATACTTTATTTCTTCTTCATGGCAAGATGTATATAACACTTTTCATTACAAAGGAGGATATGAAGCATTATTGGCCTATTGTGACAGTTTATATTTCAAACGGGAAAGCGACATCGATGAGGAACCGAACGGGATGGCTTTATATACAATTTTGTTTGATGAGAACCTTAAAATAAAAGATGTTCGCATTTTAAAAAGACTCACATATAATAATTCAAAATACGATTATGATACGCTGGTTAAACGGATTTTATGGTCGACCGAAGGAAAGTGGGAGAAAGAAGATAGTAACGATCATTGTAAATGGTATTTATATATGGGATATTTTAAAGTAAGATAATCGTGTACGAAAAAATTTTACCCGTAACTAAACTTTAAAAGAAACAAGAATGTCAAAACGATTAGGATATGATTTTTAAATGTTTATTGATAGGAATTATCTTATTATTCCCAGTTTTCAGGTCGCATAGTCAGAATAAGACAGATAGTATAGAAAATTCGATTATGTACGATGTTGTAGAGGGGTTTCCTGTTATAAAATCCGAGGAAATACAAGATACAGTGTATTTCAAATATTTTATTCCTCCCTCTTGGCAAGATGTGTGTATAAATCTTTTTAAAGGAGGTTATGAGGCTTTCACGGCCTATTGTGACAGCATATATTATAACAGAGATGATTATAATTATGACGAACTGAATGCTTCGGCAATATTTGTTATATTGTTCGACGAGAACCTTGAAATAAAAGATGTACGAATTTTAAAACGAATAGCATATAATAATAACAAGTATGATTATGATGCGCTGGTGAAGCGGATTCTCTGGTCAACCGAAGGAAAATGGGTAAAGAAAGATGAAAACGATCATTGTAAATGGTATTTTCATCTGGGATATTTTAAATTAAGATAATCGTGCAAAAAAATCTTATTCGTAACAAAACTTTAAAAGTAACAAGAATGTCAAAAAGGTCAGGATATGATTTTTAAAAATGTAATTATAATATTTATAGTAATATTTACCCCGTTTATTTTCTTTGGACAAAATAAAACAGATAAAATAAAATCGAAATATTATTATGATGTAGATTCCATTCTCACCTTGAGATGTGACAGTATCGGGAATGATTTGAATGTTTATTTTTATACTAAATCCAAACAAAAATATAATGTATGTATGGATTTTAATTACAATGGCGGATATAAAGCTTTGTCTGCATATTGTGATAGTGTTTATTTTAATAGAGAAGACTATAATTATGATGAATTGAATGCTACAGCCTTATATTCAATTCTTTTTGATAAGAATTTAAAAATAAAAGATATTCGGATTTTAAAAAGAAATGCTTATAATAATTCAAAATACAATTATGATTTACTGATAAAAAAAATATTATATTCGACTGAAAGTCGATGGAGCAAATATGATAAAGATAATAACTGTAAATGGTATTTTTATCTTGGAGTTTTTGATGTAAGATAAAAGAATATATATGAAAAAATTACTTATATGGGTGATCTTTCTATTCTTTATTCTTCCGTCACATGGAAAGAATAAGATGAATAGTTCATCCACCAATATTGTATGCTTTCCTACCATACAACAGGATACAATAATTGGGAATTATTTTATATCATACTTAATAAAAGATAATGATAATATTATTAGCAGGCAAGGAATTACGAGTGAAGGAGATACCATATTATTAAAATGTCCCGACAGATCAGTAATCCTTAACTTAAAGCGCAAAGATAATGGGGATACAATATTGTCGAACAAAGAAATAAACAAATATATTTTTGAATCGCTCATACCCAAAGAGGACGATATAAATCAGTATCAGTTATGGTTTTTCGAAATCAAAAATGTGGATGTAGATAAAGTTACCTTTGATTTGAATATCTGTATTCCCGATACAGATATATGTTATTTTTTCAATTTATGTGTGTCTGATGACGGGAATATAACCATCACTGAAATAGAATTAAATGAGGAAGAAGAATAAAACCTATTCGAGAAATGAATGATGAAACCTATATGGCTGTATTAAACAGTGCTATTCAGTCGATGAAAGAACAGGGAATGAGCGAAGAAGAAATAAAGGCAAAGAAGGTCGTCAGATCGGAGAAAAGCAACTCTCCCAAGCGGAACATGCCTGGATGACGCCCGATCCGTTGGCGGAAAAGTATTATTCGATAAGTCCGTATGCCTTTTGCGGGAATAATCCCTTAAAATATATCGATTTAAGAGGTGATAGTTTAACACTTGCAGGAGACAATTATCAGGAAATTTTAATGGCGATCTATAACGGATTGGAAGAAGGAACAAATACGACTATGAAATTTAATAACGGAGTTTTAGACCCGTCGTCGATAGCGAAACAGACGTGGAGTTCGAATGATGATTTTTTGAAAGACATTTACGAAATATCGGTGAACCCGATAATGGTAGAGCTGTCTGTTTCAGAAAAAAATACTTACAGGATGAATGGAAAGATAGTTACGGAAGATTTTCAGGCTCCTTATGATTATCATACTAGTGAAAATCCCACATCTGAAAAATTATCAATAGCAGCAGGAGATCCGATAGGATTTACTATTCAGGGAAATTTAGGCCAAACGTTGATCCCCGGAAATACTTCCGTTTCAGGAAAAGGACCGACAAACAACCGTATTCAGGTTATTATAAACGGAAAGGGGACTCTTAATCACCGCACTGTAGGAATGGCGCATGAATTTGGACACGTGATATTATATATGCGGGGATTACCCTACGGGCACAGACAACCCGGTGTAGATAGTTATGTATATGGAAAAGCAACAAGAATGTCAAAAAGATTAGGATATGATTTTTAAACGTATATTGATAGGGACTACCTTCTTATTTTCTATTTTCACGTCTTTTAGTCAGGATAAGGTGGATAGTATTAGAACAACAATCATGTGCGATGTAGAAGGCTTGCCTGTTGTAAGATTCGATGAGACAAAAGATACAATGTATGTAAAATACTCTATTTCTTCTTCGTGGCAAGATGTATGCAATACTTTTCATTACAAAGGAGGATATGGTTCATTAACAGCTTACTGCGATAGTATGTATTTTAATCGAGAAGATTATAATTACGACGAACTGAACGCCTCGGCTATGATTACTGTTTTATTAGATGAAAAGCTTAAAATAAAGGATATTCGAATTATAAAAAGAATTGCCTATAACAATAATAAATACGATTACGATGCGCTGGTGAAACGGATCCTATGGTCAACAGAAGGAAAATGGGTAAAAAAAGATGAAAACGATCAATGTAAATGGTATCTTTATTTGGGATATTTCAAATTAAGATAATAAAATAAATTTTCCATATCAACAGTTACGCCCCACTGTATATTGCAGATCCTCCAATTATGATGTTCGTAATACGACAAAAACACAATTAAGCAGATATACCTTTGAGCCGTTTATTTCCAAAGAAAATATAAATATCGGTTATATTTCATCATTTTTCATACTTTCTGAAAAAACGGGAATATTCATACCCCAATCAATGCTCCGTATCTGTGCCGGCAAAAATGAAAAATCCGTTTAATATATTGACAATCAATGCATTAAACGGATTCTGTCGGGGTGAGAAGACTCGAACTTCCGACCTCCACGTCCCGAACGTGGCGCGCTGCCAACTGTGCTACACCCCGATTGGCTTTTGCGACTGCAAAGTTAATCATTAGTTTTAAAAACAAAAAAATCCTTCCTAAAATTTTTACAAACTATTCTATTTTTCTTCTTCTGTATAAACGAATCATGATTTCAAAAATAATTAAACAAAAATTAGGCAGTATAAAAAAGTTATCCTATATTTGCACTCGCAAAACGCACGATGGTGCCATAGCTCAGTTGGTAGAGCAAAGGACTGAAAATCCTTGTGTCCCCGGTTCGATTCCTGGTGGCACCACTTTTAAAAGACTTCAAATTTGGTAAATCCCTGAAAATTAAACATTTCAGGGATTTTCTTTTTCCTAAAACTCCCACATTTTTAGCAAAATTATGCAGTTCCGTTGGTCTAAATCGTGACCAATTTGGGTCTTGAAAAAAATGACCACGAATTGTATCATAAGTCACTGATTGTCTTATTGTTTGATTCTTGCTATTCTGCACGATTCAGTAACTTTAAACCATTAATTTTTAGAGTATGAAACGACAGACTTTTAATGTGCTTTTTTTTATTAGGAAAACCAAATTAAAGAAATCAGGTGAAACGCCCATCATGTTGCGCATTACAATTGAAGGGCAACTCACCGAATTACAACTCAAACGGGATGTAATGCCTACACAATGGAATCAAGCCAAAGAACGTTGTACTGGTAGGGATGCTACATCAATGGAGATTAACCGCTATCTTGAATCGGTTAAACTTCGATTGTTAGACATTCATAGGGAAATGGAAGATGCAGGAAAACTTATCAATCCGATGGAAGTAAAACGTAGATTTCTCGGGTTGGATGAAAAACGCCTAATGTTCTTTGAAGTTTTTCAGGAACATAACGACAAATGCCGTGAGTTGATTGGCAAGGACTACGCCAAAGTTACTATCTCCCGCTTTGATACTTGTTTACGGTATTTCAAAGAGATGGCTTTGAAAAAGTACCACCTAAAGGATATTCCCATGAAAGAAATAAGTCATGCCATCATTCAGGATTATATTCATTTCCTGAAAGCTCAAAAGAACTTGCAAGAAAATACGGTAATCCGTTATATGAAAGTAGTGAAGAAAATCACCAACATGGCATTGGCTAATGATTGGATGGAGAAAGACCCGTTTATCAATATCCGTTTCCACGAGCAGGAAGTACACAAGGAGTTTCTAACCAAAGAAGAATTAGAAATCATGCAAGACAAAGTTTTTGATGTCCCTCGTTTAGATTTAGTACGTGATATTTTTCTATTCCAATGCTTCACGGGGTTAGCTTTCATAGATGTATCTGAATTAAAAGCAGAACATCTTGTATCTGATAATCAAGGGAATTTATGGATTAGGAAAGCAAGACAGAAAACTAAAGTCATGTGCAACATTCCTCTTTTGGATATACCTTTAGCCATATTGGAGAAATACAAAGGGCATCCACTGGCGAAAAAGAAAGGAACATTGTTACCCGTTCCATGCAACCAAAAGCTTAACAGTTACTTGAAAGAAATTGCTGATTTATGCGGTATTAAGAAGAATCTAACCACACATACCGGACGGCATACATTTTCGACTGTTGTCGCTTTAGCTAACAATGTATCATTGGAAAATGTAGCCAAAATGCTCGGTCATACCAATACAAAAATGACACAGCGATACGCAAAAGTATTAGATCAAAGTATTCTTCGGGATATGCAGAATGTACGAGAGAGCTTCTCTACTAAAACCATCTAAAGATGAAAACGGCTACCCAATCCATTCGGACGGTAGCCGTTTATCTATCTTCATTATATTAAAAGCTAAAGAGAATAATCTTCTATATTATAGGCAGAACGAAACCTATCTTCCAAAACCTCCCTAATATCCGATTCACGAAACAGCACTTTGCCCGGAAGTTGGATAAAAGGGAAAATGCCATCATCCCGATAATACTGTAAAGTTCTACGGCTAATTTTGAGTATAGAACAAAGTTCTTCGCTTGTCAGATACCGTTCACCCTCAAACATGGGTTTATTATTCTTCAATGCATATTCTATATAAGGTAAAGCCCTATCTAAAGATTGCAATAATTCTTGGCTATCCTCATTCGTGTACAAATCCATAAGCAATTATTCTTTAGTGGTTACTTTTATTCTACCTGAATCCAATAGTTTTTGTACTTCGGCAACCTTATAATATACTTTCTTGCCAACGGTCGAAAAAGAAAGTTTGCCGTTCTCACGCAAAGACTGTAATGTCCGCAAAGGAATATTTAAGGAAGCTGCCAATGTCTTGCCTTCTATCCATTCTTTCTCAATACATATATCTGAGAAAGACAAAGAAATATTGTCTGCCAATGATACAATCTGTTCCAGCTTCTTTCTTAGAGCATCGAAGGAAACTCTTTCTATTGCTACTATATCCATATATAAATTACTTTTCAAAATTCATTATCTCAATCCTTTTTTAAGTAAGTTTTCCAGAACTTAAGATGAAGCATTGACAAAGGTAAGTTCCGTATTTAGCCTGTTCAAGTCCATGCCTTCGGTTTAGATAAAAATCTTCCTCTCATTAACATTCGAGCGTATTTTTATCTAAAGACTTGCACAGACTAAATACTTCACTGGAAAAGTCAATGATTCAAATTAAATTCCGAAAAACAATGTTTTCGAGGGTGGCAGGCTATTCTTTCCAACTTTCAAAGTAGTGCTTTTGGAGCAGTTTATCAATATCGCTTTGGCGATAGATGATTTTACCTTTTATCTGGATAAAGGGGATTAGCCCTGTATCTCGCCATTCTTGCAGAGTTCGTAAACTGACATTCAGTTTTTTAGAAACCTCCCGATTGGAAAGAAAACGTTCTCCGTTCAGCTGAGGCTTATAGTGCTTTACAATTGATTCAATACCGTTCAGCATTGAATCAAGCGAAGAAATAAATTCTTTGACTTGTGGTGTATCTTTATTTATTAATTCCATGATTGAAAGATTGTTTTATTGAAATATTGATTTCAAGATTGCCGGATAGCTAATCAGTTGAATGATTAACTAATTGATTAGTTTCGCAGATAGCCACCCAATGATGAAAGGCTAAGCACATCTTTTGCTGGATCATAATCTATGTAAATCCGTTTAGGAGCAGGAGCTATAAAATACAGGCTACCTTCTTTCTGTATTTCATAAGTAGCGGGTGAAGCCTGTTTGGTGGTTTCCGATACATATATAATAGAGAGAAGATAATCGTTGTCATTCCGGTAGATGATAACTGTAGGATTCAGATTAATGCTTTCCCATGTGCCAACAATGGAAAACAAGTTAAAAGACGGATAATCTTCTTTAGTTCTTTTCATAAGGCGTGATTTGTTTGGGTGATTGATTTTGTGTTTCACTATCCGCAATAATTCTTTCAACATCAGAAGACTTATAATAAATCTTGCTCCCTATTTGAGAATAAGCCAGTCGCCCACTACTTCGGTAATATTGCAGCGTTCGTTTACTAAAGCCTAACAACAGGCATACTTCCTGACTATCTAGCCAGTTTTCTACTTTCTGCGTATGAGTGCTGCACAAACTCTCTATCCGTTTAGCAAACTCCGTGAACCTCTCACAGACATACGAGAATGTTCTTTTTTCGATGGTTACTACTTCCATACTTTTAATTTTTAATGGTTTATAAAACGTGTGATTCTATTTTCATCGGCAAATAAAGGAAGAATTAAGAGCCGTTTTCAAAACTGTCTAAGGATGGCATAGTAAGTTCAGCATTGGCTTGATGGCAAAAAACTTTCTACCATCGCAATTTAGCAAGCAGATTATTTGCATGTTTCCGATAAGTAACATATATTTGTTCCCAAATAGTAACAATGCGTAAAATGAAAGGAAAAAGCATAACAGGAGAAAGAGATCGGGAAGCTACCGAAAAGCGGTTGCTAGATACTATCGGTAAAATGATTGCCGAAGATGGCTTCGAGAAAATCGGCATTAACGCTATAGCTACCCAATCAGGTGTTTCAAAGATATTGATATACCGTTATTTCGGTTCGGTAGAGGGACTTATGGCTGCTTACATACGGCAACATGATTTTTGGATCAATTTCCCTCTTGAATACCCCAGCCGTGAAAAACTACCTGCATTCGTGAAAAGTATGTTTCAAGGACAGATTGAGCAATTAAGGAATAATCCTACTTTGAAAAGGCTTTATCGCTGGGAATTATCTTGCAATAATGATATGATTGTAAAGCTAAGAGAGCAACGGGAAAAAGTAGGAATAGACCTTGTAAAGAAAGTAAGCGAACTAACAGGATATCCCCAAAAGGAAATTGCAGCAATAGCCTCTATGCTGACAGCATCAATTACTTATCTGGTGATGCTGGAAGATTTTTGTCCGGTTTACAATGGCATTCCTCTGAATGAAAATTCAGGATGGGAACAGATAAACGAAGGAATTGAAGTTTTAATAAATAAGGTATTTCAAGATGAAAACTGATTTCATACAAATAGCCAATTATGCTTCCAAAGCTCCTTCGGGACATAACACACAGCCTTGGAAGTTTCATATTACGGACAGTACTATTACGGTTCTCCCCAACTTAGATGTAGCGTTACCTGTCGTTGATAGAAACAATCGTGAGTTATTTATTAGCTTAGGCTGTGCTGTTGAAAACTTATGCATCGCTGCCAGTTATTTTGGTTACACTACCCATATAATAGAATGCAGTATAGAAGCGATTATTCTTGAATTAACGAAAAATGATCTCACAATTGAAGATTCCCTATTCCATCAAATTGAGAAACGACAGACAAACCGCAATATCTATAATGGCAATAAAATATCAGATGGAATTCTACAACAACTTCAATCCATTCCAAAAGAAAATGGTATTCAATTCTACTTTACTGAAATAAATACGCCATTTGCAAATACAATAACCCAATACATAATGAAAGGGAATGAAATTCAAATGGCTGATATTGCTTTCAAGAATGAATTGCTTTCGTGGATGAGGTTTAATAAAAAACAAGTTGAGGCTACACATAACGGGCTAAGTTATTTGGTTTTCGGAAATCCGCCACTTCCTAGAATATTAGCACGTCCCATAGTTAGCTTATTCTTAAAACCTAATGTGCAAAACAAATCGGATAGAAAGAAAATAGATTCTTCCTCGCATTTTGTTGTATGCACCACGCAACAAGATACAATCAAAGAGTGGATTAACTTGGGGCGAACACTCCAACGCTTTCTGCTAAAAGTAACTGAGATCGGGATTTCTTATGCTTTCTTGAATCAGCCGTGCGAAATTGCAGTATTAGCATTTGACTTACGAGAGAAATTACCTGTCAATAAGGAACACCCAACATTAATAATGAGAATTGGTTACGCAAAGCAAATCCCTTATTCTCCCCGTAAAAAGATTGAAACATTACTAGTCTAATATTTTTTGTTTACTATGTTCCCGATTAGTAACAATAATAAAATAACAATTTAATAAAACTAATATGAATAAAATGGGATTGACATTGATTTATTTATGGCTTGTCAGCCTTTGTTCCTGCCAACAGGAATTGATTGAGTATGAGAAAGGAGATATAAAAGTATGCATTGAACAGGGTGAACAATGGCTGCATGACTTTCCTTTGTTCTTAGGTATCAACAAAAAGAACCCACCTCAAATTGCTGTCTGGTTGGAAGATACACAAGGAAATTATCTTTCAACGGTCTATGTAACTCATAAGATCGCCACTCAATCTTGGCAAGCATCGGGAGGAAACCGACGAAAAGAAGCTCTACCTCACTGGTGCTATTCACGTGGAGTTAAATACGATGATGGACTTTATTTGCCTACAAAGAAAGAACCATTAACAGATGGTATATCAGGAGCAACCCCACATGGAAGTTTTAATATCAAATTAAGTCCGGCAATAGCATTAAAGACATTCGTTGTAAAAATAGAAATAAATCATTCCACTGATTTCAATGAAGCCTTCCCTAAATCAGCCAAAGAAGGAGAAGCTAACTATTCTGGAGGTAAAGAAGGAAGCGGACAACCAGCAATCGTATACGCTGCCAATGTAGATTTATCGGCAGGCGAAAAATCATTTGAAGCAAATCTGGTGGGGCATAGTAGTCCTAATGGCAGTTCCGGAGAAGTCAGTAAAGATACATCGGGGCTGACAACTGCTTTACATATCGTAAAACGTATAACTGTAATTATCCAATGAAAAAGATTATTCTGCTTATTATAGTAAGTTGCGCTGTTGTAATGGCAACAGCGCAACAGACAGAACGCTTCACTTTTGCCACAAGTGTAGGGACAGGAATTGACATGAACGAGTCATCAGCCACTCCGTTTACATGGCAAGTTCTAGGCTATTATGCAATCAACAAACGGTTCTCGGTCGGCATTGGTACAGGATTATCTATTTATGAAAAAATTCTGATGCCGCTATTTGTCGATGCAAAATTTTTAACCATAAAGCCTAGAAAATTCACTCCCTATATAGAATGTGGTGTTGGATATAGTTTTGCACCGGATAAAAATGCTAATGGAGGTTTTTATTTGAATCCGTCTGTCGGGATAGAGTATTCAATCTGCGAAAGTAATAAGTTATTCTTGGCTTTAGGATATGAATCCCAGAAACTTGAACAGCTAAAAACGCAAAAGCAATCATTGTTTACAGCCGAGTTTGCAGAGAAGCTAAGCCATAATGCTATTTCAATAAAAATTGGATTCATCTTTTAAAGACATAAAGAAATCATTCAGCAACATGTAACAGACTTTGGTCTGATTATTAATACTCATTAATTATTAAACACTCATGCCTATGAATGATTTATCAAAAACGAGGATTATCATCTTATTAACTGATTCCTCACAAAAAGTAACTGACACAGAAATGCAAGACGCTTATGACGAATTTATTAGGTGCATAGCTACAATTGGCAGTTCAAAAGATAACTCCAATATCTTTCGGATGCTGAATCTCACTCGTATTGAGATAGCACCCTTAAAAGAGCTATATCAGTGCGAGCAGGGGAAAAAATGCGCTTAAAAATTATTATTTGCATAAAGTGCTAGCTATTATCAATGCAGAATTAGAACTATTAAGTCTAATAATTAAGCATCCTGAATCATTTGATTCCCCCACTTCACCAACATTCGTATCAGATCTATATGTAATCCCTAAGTCAAAGGACTTGGGGATTATTGGTATTGCTGAAATAGTAATAGGGTTATCTTTTTTAGGCGAAGTAGTCGGAAAAGACGGAAAGCCCGTCCCATTAGTTCGTTTAGCTCACGGTTTTGAAATCCTTTTCAATTTAAAATTTGGAAGTATATACGATAAACAGGATGCTATCTTTATGCGTAAACCATTCAATCTGACCAAAACATTAGATGCTTTAAAGAATGCAATTAACAAAGAAGCCCGTAAACGAGCTAATAAACATTAGACAAAATGGTTTTATAATCCTCTTATTTACAACTACTTGAATTTTATTTTAGGGGAGTAGGTAACTACTCCTCTTTTTCTGATTCTCCATTCTGCCGATTTTTGCATCATCAATCGATTGACATTCATGATGTATCACTAAAAAATGAAGCAAAATGTATATTGACAACGAAAACTTTGAGAAATGGATGGAAAAGCTATCCAAGAAACTCTCTGAAATAGGGAAAGACTTAAAATCCCTAATCAATACCGATAGAGTATTAGATGATAATGAAAAGATATTCGATAATCAGGATTTAGCCTTTCTTCTGAAAGTATCTTTCCGAACTCTTCAACGTTATAGGGTAAGCGGGGTACTACCTTTCTTTACCATCGGAAAGAAAACTTATTATCGTGCTGGTGACATCCGGTCTTTCATTCGTGAACGTGCCGATTTCCAAAGCTACAAACAGTTTGAAAAAGGCAATCAATTAGAGAATCAGCCTTGAAAGCAAAAGGGAACAAATTTAGGAATGAAGCATTACTGCTCCTTCCTTGTGCTACCACCCCAATTTAGCAGAAACAGCTACGCCTTTCGGCTTTGCTCGTTTCCCTAAATTGAGCAAGAGGGAACTGGACAAGTCCTGTTCTTCCCTCTTGCCCTGCGGGGCAAAGCCTTCGGCTTTAGCGTGTTACAAGAACACGCTGTAATGACACCGGTAATAAGCTTTTTCTTTGTAATGCTTATTATCAGGCATTTATCTATTAATGTTTCTATAAAAAAGTAATTACCATGCCAAACAGCAGTCGAAAAACGATATTCACTACCATTTCCATAGACAAGGAAACGGCAGCTTTGGTAGAAAAGCTATGCAAACGCTATTCACTGAAAAAGAGTGAAGTTGTAAAGTTGGCGTTCGGGTATATAGATAGGGCACATATCAATCCATCCGAAGCTCCTGAATCGGTAAAATCGGAACTGGCGAAAATAAATAAGAGACAGGATGATATTATCCGCTTCATTCGTCATTACGAGGAAGAACAACTGAATCCCATGATACGGGCAACAAATTCTATCGCTTTGCGTTTCGATGCTATCGACAAGACTTTGGAAACTCTTATTCTTTCTCAACTGGAAGCCAGTCAGGAAAGACAAACAGCCGTACTTAAAAAGTTAAGCGAACAATTCTGTAATCATGCCGATGTGATAAACAACCAATCCAAACAGATTAATGCGCTCTACCAGATACACCAACGAGATTATAAAAAATTACTTCAACTGATACAACTCTATTCAGAACTATCTGCTTGCGGTGTGATGGATAGTAAAAGGAAAGAGAATCTGAGAACCGAAATCAGCAATCTTATAAATACATAGGATTATGCATATAGACTTTGCCCCACCATCAAATGGAACATACAATAATACTAATAGTAGCCGACAGCTAGCTAATTATTTAGAGCATGAAGATTTAGAACGAATGGAAAAGGGTATCTATACCGAAGGCTTTTTCAATCTGACAGATGATAATATCTATAAATCAAAGGTCATAAAAGATATAGATAGCAATATCGGACAACTCCTGAAAACAGATGCTAAGTTTTTCGCTATCCATGTCAGCCCATCGGAAAAGGAACTTCGGGCAATGGGTAACACAGAACTGGATCAAGCCGAAGCTATGAAACGCTATATTCGTGAAGTGTTTATTCCTGAATATGCCAAGAACTTCAATAAAGGACTATCTGAAACTGATATAAAGTTCTATGGCAAGATTCATTTCGACCGTAGTCGTTCAGATAATGAACTAAATATGCACTGTCATTTGATTGTTAGCCGGAAAGATCAAGCCAACAAAAAGAAGTTATCACCGCTCACCAATCACAAGAATACCAAGAACGGAGTAATCAAAGGTGGATTTGACCGTGTAAACCTATTCCAACAGACAGAACAGGGTTTTGATAAGCTATTCGACTACAACCGCCAACTATCAGAATTGTTTGATTACTACAACACTATGAAAAACGGCAGTTTAAAAGACAAACTTCAGATGCAGAAACACGAACTGAAAGCTCCCGAAAATATTTTTACTAGTGAAAAGAAAAAGGCGATAGAAAAGATACAGATAGGAAAAAAGGGAACTGAGATGGCAGCAAGCAGGATAGCAAATAAACAGGAAAACAACTTTTCAAACAATATTGAAAATAAAGAAAATTTCAATTCGACCGATTTAAGACAATTCTCTGCTTTTTCAATTTTGCCTTCGACTACTGATATCAATCGAATTGACGAACAGCAACTGCCGATACCAAAGAAAAAGAAGAAGCCGAAACTCAGGAGGTAGTAAAGGTGCGTATGCTCGAAGTTATTTCCAAACAAACGACTCGAAGAAATTTATTAGAATGACTTACAGGATAATTCAGCTAGAATTCCTATCTTTGTAATTCAATAACAAGAATACGATTCTATGAATAGAGCAACATATTATAATTTTATTGAGGAACGGCTCATTACCCTTTGCACACGAGTTGAGTTAAGGGGGAAGATAAATATTCTCGATTATCACTTACATTCTGAAAATTTCTATCGGGACTTATTTAACAAACTATATACATGGAATCTTGAAAATCTGAATTCTTTGGTTCAAAATGTAGAAGCGATTGACCTTATTGACAGAACTAAGAACATTATAATTCAAGTATCTGCGACTAATACAAAAGCAAAGATTGATAGTGCTTTAAGCAAACCATCTTTGTTCTCAACAAACTATACAGGTTTTAACTTTAAATTTATTTCTATCGCTAGAGATGCAAACAACTTAAGAAGCCAATCATATACTCCCCCTACAGGTATTAATTTTATTCCTGCTACTGATATATACGATGCAAGGTCGATATTGCAAGATATATATAATTTGGATATAAACACATTTGAAATAATATATAAACTAATCAAAAGTGAGCTGGGGAGAGAAACAGATGTTTTAAGACTGGAATCAAATCTCTCATCAGTAATCAATATTCTTTCAAAAGAAAATTTAGCCCCAGTTGATTTAAATGCTAACATAAATAGTTTTGAGATTGATCGGAAAATAGATTTTAACAATCTCAATACATCAAAAGAAATAATAAACGACTATAAATATAGTCATCATATAGTTGATAGGATATATTCCGAATTCGACAAATCTGGATGTAACAAAAGTATCTCAGTTCTTAATACGATAAAGGGCGAGTATAACAAACATTCATTAGAATCGAGTGGCGATGAATTATTTAACCTTGTTATTTCGAATATTTCAGAGAGAATTCTTCAAAGTTCTAACTTTGAGAAGATACCTCAAGAAGAAATGGAAATGTGTGTTGGCATACTTGTAGTAGATGCTTTTATAAGATGCAAGATTTTCAAAAATCCTAATGATTACAACTATGCTACTTCCTGATAACATCCATCCTGAAAATAGTGTTTACTATAATGGTGCAGTTGTATTGGAATTGATACAACAATACAAATGTATTGAACTTACAGAGTTATATATTCTTGTCAAACAGAAAAAGAATATGAGTTACCCAATTCTGATTTTATGTTTGGATTGGCTTTACTTATTGAATGCTGCTATTATAAATAAGAAAGGAGAAGTTTGTTTATGTTCTTAAAATCATTAATAATATCAACTACAACTAAAGTCATTAGGGAAATTTCTTTTCATAAGGGAATCAATCTTATTGTTGATGAAAGTGAAGAGCAAATAACAGGAAATAACGTTGGAAAGACTACCGTTCTTCGTCTAATCGATTTTTGTTTAGGAGGAGACGCTAAAGATATTTATATTGATCCTGAGAACAAAAAAACAGAATATCTACTTGTTAAAGACTACTTAATAAAAAACAAAATCATCATAACTCTCACTTTAGGGCATAGCATAGAAAGAGATAATGAGGATGTAGTTATAAAAAGAAATTTTTTGTCAAAGCCAAGAAAAGAAATTATTAGAGAAATAAATGGAGAGTTTGTCACTAAAGAAGACTTTGAAGATAAGCTATCAGAATTATTATTACCAGACCTTCAAAAAGATAAACCAACATTCAGGCAGGTTATTTCTCATAACATTCGTTATAGCGATTTGAGGATTTCCAATACGCTAAAGACCCTAGATTCTTATACGTCAGATGCTGAGTATGAAACACTGTATTTACATTTATTTGGCTGTAATTTTACTTCAGGTAATGATAGGCAGCAGATTTTAGAAAAAATAAAAGCGGAAAATACATATAAGAAAAGACTGGAAAAAAATCAATCCCGTAATGAATATGAAGTCCTTCTGGAATGGATTGACAGTCAAATAGAGGCTTTGAATAAAAAGAAATCTAGCTTAAATATCAATGAAGATTTTGAATCAGATATTAATTCACTGAATGAAGTTAAATATTCAGTAAACTCTGTAAGTTCAGAAATTGCTTCATTGAATCTTCGTAAAAATATAATTTTAGATGCAAAGCAAGATTTTGAATCTCAAAAATCAGATATAGATACACAAGTATTGGGGACTATATACGAGCAAGCTGCCTCATTGATTCCCAACTTACAAAGAAAATTTGAGGAACTTGTAGCATATCATAATCAGATGCTTGTGCAAAAAATTAAGTTTATAACCCAAGACTTACCTCTCATAGAAAATAAAATACAAGAGAAAAATAAAGAACTTACTTCTCTTATATATAAAGAACAAATTCTATCTGAAAAAATTATGCAATCAGATACATTTGAAGAATTAGAGAATATCATACAGGATTTAAATGACTTATTCAAGAAAAAGGGAGAATATGAAAACATAATTAATCAAATATCTGAAGTAGATACAAATATTAAAAAACTAAATACAGAATTAAAGGAAATTGATGAACAGCTATTTTCCCCGGATTTTGAATCTATCGTAAGGAATCAATTAAAAAAATTCAATAAATTCTTTGGGGAAATTTCAAATCAGCTATACGGAGAACAATATGCAATAACTTATAATATTATAACTAACCGTCAAGGGCAGAAAATTTATAAGTTTAGTTCTTTCAATGTAAATCACAGTTCAGGTAAAAAACAAGGCGAAATATCCTGTTTTGATATAGCCTATACATTGTTTGCTGATGAAGAAAAAGTATCATGTCTTCATTTTCTTCTAAATGATAAAAAAGAATTGGTTCATGATAATCAGTTGAAAAGAATAGCGGAAATTGTTAATAACAACGATATTCAATTTGTTGCTTCTATACTTAGAGATAAGCTTCCCGCTGAATTAAATAAAGAGGAATACTTTGCAGTCAAGCTTTCACAGGACGATAAGTTATTTAGGATAGAAAATCAATAACCTTTTTTCTCGAATAAAAATAGTGATAAGCAACATATTCATACAAGTATTTTTCTATAGTTTTTCATTGATTTGAGAAAGTATCAAAAAATAACTATCTTTGTCCCAAGCACTCCCTATGAGCAAATTATCATAAAAGCACGTAGCAAATTCATGGGATATGCTTGAAGCAAAAAATATAAAGTTTTAAATATCAGTGTGATTAATCCATTAGGAGACTTCAATGCGATATATAAAAAAATGAGATATTTGAAAATAGAATCGTTCTTATAGCGAGCAAAACGATAAAACATAATCGTGTGCTAAATCATGTGGATTTCCAAATGGAAGAAACTATAAAACGGTGATAATCAACAGAGAGAAGATAATAGTTCTCTTGCTGGTGGCACCACATCAAAAGAAAGAAAATCAATGCAAATCCCTGATAATCAATAATTGTTGGGGATTTCTTTTTTATCTTACCTGCCATTTTAAAGCGTTTCAAAGCATCTTTCACGTGCTTATTCGTGGGAGTAAAACGAGAAGCGAAAAAGTCCCACGAATAAGTCATTAAATCACTATTATTCAATATTTTTCATCTTTGCTTTCTGTGTCTGATTTTGTATTTTTAACGCCTTTTTAAATCAAATGAGGCATTTCTATTTATAACAATGAAGGATTCATTTCTTTATTTTTTTGGTTCTAATATTATTCTTTACAAGAAAAAATTTATTCATTAACAGTAAACTTATATTAATCTGTTAAAAGATACCCAGTTTAGGAATGTAAAGTAGTTATATATTTCTATGGTATATATAATTTTCTTTCGATATTTATTTAAATCCCTTTTAATTGATATATTTGAAAAGTTAAATAAATACCACATTCTTAAATAAAAAAGAATGAAAAAACAAGAGGACATCATCCGTGATTACATCGCCGAACATTTAGAATTATTAGATCCGAACTTAAAATTAATTCAAAAAGAATACAAACTTAATAATTTATACGGCAGCAAAGGATTTATAGATATTCTTGCAATAGATATAGAACGAAATTTTGTAATTATAGAGATAAAACATTCTGATAAAGCCGCCCGGGAAACCTTAAATGAAATAAATAAATACATCGGACTTATTAAACAAAATTATCATGCAAAAGAAAGCGAAATAAGATGTATTATTGCATCTGTACATTGGCATGAATTATTAGCACCTTTCTCCGAATTCGTATCTCAATCTAAGTATCATATAGAAGGTGTTATTTTAAATTTAGACGAAAACGATATCCCGATAAAAGCAACAAGAGTAAAACCTATACCAACACACGAGCCAAGAGAATATGCACCCTATCAAATAATACTTGAATACAACAATAAAGATGACAGAGACAAAATCTATCCTTATGTTCGTTCACATATCCAAAAACGAGGAGTCAGTAACTTTGTTTTATTAAAAATTGAAAATCATAAAAACCCGCTTGTTATTTATAAATACGCTATATTAATCGGGTTCGAAACCTATACTGCTGAGAAATATCTTGAATTAATAAAAAAAGTAACCTCTCTGGAGGAAGAAGATTGGATGATATATTCTCAGGAAGAAGACCTATCAACATTATGCGATGTTTTTATCTCGACTTTTGATTTTCATAAATTTTGCGACATGTTAGAAATTATATCATTCGAAACATTCTCTCAAATGATTACCAGTGCAAAATGGGAAGTTACCAATACTGAAAAATCAGGAATTTTCAATTCAGATCCCAGATATGACATCGATTTTTTAAAAACTGAACTAAGCGGTATTTCCGGATATAATCAAACAATATTTATTGCCTCCTCTGAGAGTGAAAATAAGCATAAAATGGCTGAAATAAGAAATACGTTCCGGAATGTATTACAGGATATGCCTGAGTGGGAATTTCATATCGATCATATATTAGATGACTTGGAAAAGAATAAAGATAAATTTAATATGACAATCATCATATACAATCCATTGTCGTTGCTTTTGTCCTTTGTTAAATGCTTTGAAGAAAAAACTGAAAAATACATGCCTTATTATTCTATAAACGTTAATTTTAAATCTTATGATCTTATATTCAATGGATTTATCGTTTGGAACGGAAAAACGCCAAATTTAGAATATTTCTCAAACTTATTCAGGAATAGTGCATTAAATGTTTTTATCGAAGAAACTTTCCTAAATGGTAAAGAAAAAATAATGAAAAATCTAGAATTAGTTTATTTCAATGGCTGCAGTATTATAACAAATGGACAAAAAATTGAACGAGGAATATTAGATTATAGCAAAAAGTATAATAAAGATGGTGAATATGTATCATTAAAAGCTTTCTTTAATAAAAACACAACATTAATGAATCTTTTACAATACTATACACATACGACAATAGAGACTAATAATTATTAGCATAAGATATTTCAGTCAATTCAAGTTTTAATTTTCATATATTATTCTTTTAATTCAATAAAAAGGAAAGGTATGCCACGTTTTTTCTGGGCTAATATATTTCTTTGTACATTATGAAAGAAAGCGTATTTGGGAAATTAACCGTATTGGCTGAATCAGCCAAATATGACGTATCATGCGCATCAAGCGGTACAAGCCGAAAAAACCGGCCGGGTTCTGTAGGAAGTGCCTCTGGATGGGGCATTTGCCACAGTTTTACCGAAGACGGACGCTGCGTTTCTCTACTGAAAATAATGCTGACAAACTTTTGTATCTATGATTGCGCTTATTGTATCAATCGCAGAAGCAACGATATTCCCCGAGCAACGTTTACCGTTGAAGAATTAGTAGAACTTACCATAGAATTTTATCGTAGAAATTACATCGAAGGCCTATTTTTAAGCTCAGGAGTCGTAAATAATCCCGATTTTACGATGGAACGCATGGTACGTGTTATCAAATGCTTACGCACTCAATACCGATTTAACGGTTACATACATATGAAAAGTATTCCGGGTGCAAGTAATCAACTGGTTCGTGAAGCCGGGTTATATGCCGACCGTCTAAGCATAAACGTAGAAATACCCAAAGAACAAAATCTTAAAATGCTGGCTCCAGAGAAAGATCATGCCAGCGTTTACCGCCCGATGCGTTACATTCAGGAAGGGATATTGGCCAGCACAGAAGAACGTCGGAAATTCAGACATGCCCCTCGATTTGCTCCGGCCGGCCAAAGTACACAAATGATTATCGGAGCGACAGACGAAAGCGATAAAGATATATTGCAGCTTTCGGCCGCATTGTACCGCCGTCCCAGTATGAAGCGCGTTTATTATTCGGGCTTTATTCCAGTTAATAGTTACGACAACAGGCTCCCGTCTCTGAAACAGGCTCCTCTTGTACGGGAAAATAGATTATACCAGGCCGATTGGCTTCTTCGGTTTTACGGATTCAAAACCGAAGAAATCGTAGATGAGGCATTTCCTCAGCTCGATCTCGAAATAGACCCGAAATTATCTTGGGCTTTACGTCATCCCGAAATGTTTCCGGTCGATCTCGACAAAGCAGATTACGCGCTCATTTTACGTGTACCCGGTATAGGAGTGAAATCGGCTAAACTCATCATTCATGCGCGTCGATATGGAAGAATTTCTTCTTCCGTTCTGAAAAAAATGGGTGTAGTCATGAAAAAAGCACGTTACTTTATCATTTGCCGCGAACTCCCTGTAGAGACAGTACAAGAACTTTCGCCTATACGGGTAAGGCAGATTTTGACGGCTAAAAACACCCCAAAAGAAACCGACAGTCATCAACTTTCTCTGACCTTTCCAGAATAAACAATTGCAGCATGCTGATATTCCGTTACGATAATACATTCGAAGGTTTTCTCTCTGCCGTATTCGACGCATACGATAGAAAAACCTTTCCCGAACGGCTCATTGGAGAAAACGAGCCCGAACCTTTATTTACGGAATCTATTCATACGGTCATCACCGATAAGAAAAAAGCCGACAGAGTATGGAAAGGGCTACAAAAAAAACTTTCTCATATCGTATGCAATATGTTGATGTGTACTTGGCTATCTGAAATACCGGAAACCGAAGACTTATTGTTGAGATATGTACGGAAAGTTTTCGATACTCCTTATTCTATCGCTATGAATTTTACCGATAACGATGTCCTCGAAATAAAAAAAATAGCACAGAAGGTTTCCAAAGAAAGCCATTATATAAATCAGTTTCTTCGTTTTCAGAAAACTGCAGACGGAATGTTTTTTGGGCCCGTTGCGCCCCTTTATAATGCGCTGCCTCTTAGTATAGGTCATTTAAAAAACCGATTTGCCGATCAACAATGGCTCATTTACGACTTAAAACGCCAATACGGTTATTATTATGATTTAATCACTGTCACAGAAATAACTTTTAAAGAAGGTAATAAAATTATCGATGCAAAATTAAACCAAAACCTACTCGATGAAAACGAATTATTTTTTCAAGATTTATGGAAAGGATACTTTAAAGCTGTTACAATAAAAGAACGCATAAACCCGAAACTTCACAGACAGAATATGCCTCGGCGTTTCTGGAAATACCTTACCGAAAAATAAAAACAGTCTTTTTATTTTTTACCTTTGCAGCAGCTTTAAAAAAAGCTATCATTTACAAACTTGAAAATGCAACCGAGAAACAATTTCTTTTATCATCTACTTGCGATTATCACAGTTAGTATTTGGGGAATTACATTTGTTTCTACCAAAATACTCATCTCTCACGGTCTTACGCCTACCGAAATTTTTATCAGTCGTTTTACATTGGCATACATCGGTATATGGCTAATTTCTCCCGCAAAATTATTTTTAAAAAACGGAAGAGACGAATTATTATTTGCAGGTGCAGGCCTCTGTGGAGGATCATTATATTTTATTACCGAAAATACGGCCTTAGGCATAACTTTCGCCTCTAACGTTTCTCTTATCGTATGCACATCACCCTTACTAACAACATTACTTTCTTTCCTGTTTTACCGAAAAGAACGATTAAGCGCTAACCTTATTTACGGATCACTGATTGCCCTTGCCGGAGTTTCTTTAGTCGTTTTCAACGGAAGCTTTATTCTTAAAATAAATCCTTTAGGCGATATATTAACTCTTATCGCAGCCCTTATGTGGGCATTTTATTGTATTATTTTAAAAAAGATAGGAAATCGCTACCCCACCCTGTTCGTCACGAGAAAAGTATTTTTTTACGGAATTGTTACAGCACTTCCTTTCGCACTGACACAACAACCATTCCCAGACTTATCTGTCTTCACTAACATAAGTGTTATCTTTAATTTACTATTCCTCGGTATTGTCGCTTCTATGCTTTGTTATTACATGTGGAACACAATTGTTAAAAAAATAGGAATTATACAAGCAACAAATTATATTTATATCAACCCTTTAGTCACACTATTAGCATCGTCCATTATCCTTAATGAAACTTTAACATTTATATCTCTCTTCGGTGCCGGACTCATATTATTTGGTGTATATCTAGCCGAACGAAAATTTCCATTACGAAATAAAGCCGCTCTCACTTACAAAAAATAATACTGTAAAAAAAGGAAACAAATACAGTCTTGAAGTTTAATAATTGCGAAAAAACACCTTTTTATCAGGTTAATATCGGCTAAAGTAGCGAACCGGCAGTAAGCACCTTTTGTTTTGAAATAAAAAACATAACATGAAAAAAATATCCGGCTTTCTGATTCCAATCATCATCTGCTTTTTAATAGGAGTGAGCGCATCTTTTATACAATCCGATTCGATTGAACACTGGTATCCATTTCTGAATAAACCGACTTTAACTCCCCCCAATATCGTTTTCCCGATAGCATGGAGTATTTTATACTTATGCATGGGAATTTCGATCGGTTTTATCATAAACTCAGATAGTACGAGAAAAAAATATTTTATAGGATTATTCGCCCTACAATTATTTCTGAATTTTATGTGGAGTATTCTTTTCTTTTACTTCAAAAATCCATTTTGGGGACTTATAGATATTCTGGCTCTCGATATCATCATCATTAATTACTCAATAAGGACTTACAAAGAATTTCGCGTCAGTTCCTTGTTATTTATACCTTATATAGCATGGGTTACATTTGCCTCCTATCTCAACCTGTATATATTATATAATAATTAAATACCGCTATAAACGAGTACGCCGATGAACAAACTTTCGATCGATCCAGAAAGTGGCTTCTTCGGCCTCAAATTCAAGAATACAATATTCGGGATCATCAACTCCTCTAGGAAAATGAGCCAACATCCAATCACTAAAAAGTTCTCGTTTGATTTTGATATCGGTTACAATTTTCACTTGTCCGATAAGAACAACACTATTTCCTTCCTCGAAAAAGGATAAACCCGCCTTTTTATTTTTACGAAAATATTTCGTTTTTTCAGAATTGCTACCGGTCGAAATCCAAATATGCATTATCCCGTCATTTTTGAGTTTACTTACAGGTACCGGTCGAGGATAACCATCGAAGGTCACAGATGCAAGATTTACAACCTTACAACGATCTAAAATCTCAGAAGCCTTTTGTTTTAGTGTTGCCATTTTTCTTAAAAGTTCAGATTATTTATTATAAAATATTATCCGAGACAAATATCAGAAAAATCCTTTTCTTTTATCGTTAAAGTTGTTTATTTACTCCTCTAAAACATCTCTCAGTTTAAACATAAAAGCTTTCATAATGTTTATTTTTAGAAGTTTTCATATTCTATAAAAGACCTTTTTTCGATAAACTTAAATTATGAACAATGAAAAGATTTGATAATAAAACCGCTATTGTTACCGGAGGAGCCAGCGGAATAGGAGAAGCTTGTGTAAGAAGATTGGTAAATGAAGGAGCCACTGTCGTTATCGCCGATTTCTCACACGAACGCGCTTTGAAACTCGAAAAAAAGTTACAGGATGAAGGTGCAAACGTAAAAGCCGTTTTCTTCTCGGCAGTAGAACTAAACAGTTGCAAAACGCTCATCGACTTTGTCGTAAAAGAATATAAACATATCGATTTACTTGTAAATAATGTCGGAGGAAACGATCTCAGCCGGGATCTCGATATCGCCGATATGGATATCTCCTATTTCGATGAACTGTTCCACCTTAACCTGAGATGCTGTATGTATCTCACCCAACTCTGCATCCCGCATATGGAGAAGCAAGGAGGAGGCGTTTTCGTAAACATCGCTTCTATCAGCGGTATAACAGCCGATTTCCGAGGTACTCTATACGGAGCAAGTAAAGCCGGAGTAATAAATTTTACAAAATATGTTGCAACACAAATGGGAGAAAAAAATATCCGCTGCAACGCGATTGCTCCCGGGCTCGTACTGAGTCCTTCTGCCATAAAATATTTACCGGATAACATTCGGGAACTTTTCTTGAAAGAATCGGCCACCAACTATTTGGGAGAACCGGAAGATATCGCATCTATAGTAGCATTTTTAGGTTCGGAAGATTCCCGGTATGTCACAGGACAAACTATCGTCGCCGATGGTGGTTTATCGATACACAACCCAACCGTATTCGATATGATAGATCTTTTTAAGAAACACGATCAAGAAAGACATTAAAATACATATTATCTTCCATCAAACAATCACCGAAGAGATCATACCCTTATTTGTTTACCTATGTATAAATTTGGCCGATAGCATAAAAATACATAACTTGCACCTAATTTTTCTCAATACCTATTTTTTATTAACAACAACACATACAAAATGAAACGATTTTTCTGCTCTGCTCTGTTCCTGAGTTTATGTATTTTAATAAATGCACAAATACTGGATCCATTAAAATGGAGTTTTAATGTAAAAGAGACCGGCGAAAATGAACAAGAACTTGTTTTCACGGCCAAATTAGATAAAGGATGGCATCTTTACGGTCAGCACATTCCCGAAAACGGACCCAGTTCTACCACCTTTACATTTTCGGAAATAAAAGGTGCCGAATTGGTCGGTAAAGTAACTCCTACGAGAGAACCGATACATAAATACGACCCTAATTTCGAAATGGAACTTACATGGTTCGAGAATGAAATTTCTTTTATACAAAAAATAAAAGTTACCGATCCCGTATTTACTATTACCGGAGATGTTAATTACATGCTTTGTAACGATAAAAATTGTTTACCGCCGACTTCCGAATCATTCACATTTACAGGAAAAAGAGCTCAAACGACTAAATCAAAAACGGCGACTCCCGCTATCGCCGAGACCTCCGAAGAAACTACAAAAACGACTGAAAAAGCCGATATAAAAGATACGACTACATCTCCAATAGATACTTCGGATGTAACAAATACAGTCATTTTAAAACAAAATACAGATAATGATTTATGGACCCCTGTAATTGAAGAACTAAATGCATATGAGGGCAATGAATCCCACAACAGTTCCAGTTTATTTTGGATTTTCCTTACCGGTTTCGGAGGCGGCTTGCTCGCTTTGGTCACCCCCTGTGTATGGCCCATGATACCGATGACAGTAAGTTTCTTCCTAAAACGAAATAAAGACCGCCGCAAATCGATACGAGCCGCTATGACCTATGGGCTGTCGATCATTGTTATATATGTTCTTTTAGGGCTCATTATTACAATTCTATTCGGAGCCAGTGCCTTAAATGATATGGCGACCAATGCGGTCTTCAATATTATATTCTTTGCATTGCTCGTTTTATTCGCCGTTTCTTTTTTCGGTGCATTCGAGCTCACTCTGCCGGCATCGTGGACAACAAAACTCGACAGTAAAGCCGATTCCACATCAGGGATATTGAGCATATTTTTTATGGCATTCACTCTTACATTGGTATCTTTTTCTTGTACCGGCCCCATTATCGGGACTCTACTGGTAGAAGCAGCATCATCGGGTAGCATCACAGCTCCCGCTATCGGGATGACTGGATTTGCCGTCGCATTAGCTATTCCTTTTTCCTTGTTCGCGATCTTTCCATCATGGCTACAATCGATGCCTAAATCGGGAGGCTGGTTAAACTCGGTAAAAGTTGTATTAGGGTTTCTCGAACTGGCCCTTGCCCTTAAATTCTTATCAGTAGCCGATTTGGCCTATGGTTGGCGAATACTCGACCGGGAAGTTTTCGTTTCCCTATGGATTGTCATATTCATGCTTTTGGGGGTATATTTATTGGGAAAACTGAAATTGCCTCACGACAGCGATCTTAAACATATTTCAACTCCCCGTTTATTTCTGGCAATTATATCATTCTCCTTTGCCGTATATATGCTACCAGGTCTTTGGGGAGCCCCGCTAAAAGCGATCAGTGCATTTACTCCCCCCTTGCGTACCCAGGATTTTAATCTATACGACCAAGAAGTACATGCCAAATATGAAGATTATGACGCCGGTATGGCTTATGCAAAAGAAAAAGGAAAACCCGTAATGATCGATTTTTCAGGATACGGTTGCGTAAACTGCCGTAAAATGGAAGCAGCTGTATGGAGTGATCCTTCAGTAAAATCGATCATAGATAACGATTATGTGCTTATTACGCTAATGGTAGATGATAAGACTCCTCTGAAAGAACCGATTAAAGTTACCGAAAATGGTAAACAACGCACATTAAAAACAATTGGTGATAAATGGAGTTATTTGCAACGTCATAAATTCGGTGCCAATGCACAGCCTTTTTACGTACTGCTCGATAACGAAGGAGAACCGTTAGCCGGCTCATATTCATACAATGAAAATGTTCCGAAATATGTACAATTTCTGAAAAGCGGATTAAAAAGTTACAAAGAAAAAGAATAAAAACGCAACTATAAGAAAATGGCGAATTTTACTTGTAAAATTCGCCATTTTCTTAATACCCAATCATCAAATAATCCCTTCATCGGCAAAACTATAATAACCGTCATCGCAAACAATGATATGATCGAGAATACGTATGTCTAGTAGTGCGGCTCCTTCTTTTATTTTTTTAGTCAGTTGACGGTCGGCTTGGCTGGGTTGACGATTATTCGAAGGATGATTATGACATAACACGATAGAAGAGGCTTGTTTTTCTATTGCCGGTTTCAGAACCAGCTTTACATCTACTGATGTAAAGGACGTACCTCCTTGACTCACTTTTTGAGTGCACAATATACGATTTGCCGGATTCAGAAATATTACCCAAAACTCCTCATAAGGTAAATCCACCAAACTTGCATATAATAATCGATAAGCATCTTCGCTACAGGTTATTTTTTTACGTTGTACGATTTCTTCGCTTTTACGCCGGCGTCCCAACTCGAGAGCAGCAATTATACTGATCGCTTTTGCCTGACCGATTCCGTCGAAAGGTTCGGTCAAATCGTTTACACTTAGCTTCCCTAATTGATTAAGACTATCATCTACACTGTTAAGGATACGTTGAGACAACTCGACTGCCGATTCACGAATATTTCCCGACCCGATAAGAATCGCAATCAACTCGGCATTAGTTAATGTTTTAATCCCTTTAGATAACATTTTTTCCCGAGGACGGTCTTCTTCCGCCCACCGGGAGATACTTAATTTCTCCTTGCAATTCATAAAAAAACGAATGAATCATTTATTTAACACCAATTTCTTAAAAGCCGCATTCAGAAATCCGATCCCATATCCACCCAACTGTATGACAGCAGCAGGTATCGAAAGTATAGCGATATAAACACTCCGGTTCATCCACAACGATTCAACAAATATACCGAAGAAATAAAGTCCGAGAGGCAATAATGCCCAAAGCTGAAAAAAAGAAAAAACGATCAAGAAAACTGTTCCGAGAACAAATACAGCCGGCAAAAGATGCACCGGTTTCAATGAGTACGGATACTTACGGAATAAATCGATTCGTGCTCCCCCAAACGCTTTCACCTGGCAAAAAAACGAACCGAAATCGACTCGACGTTTGTGATAAACGAACGCTTCGGAAATAAGCGCACTCTCGAAACCGGCATTTCTGATACGCAAACTCATATCGATATCTTCTCCGGCCCTCATCCCTGAAAAACCACCTACCGTATCAAAAGCTCTTTTGGATATTCCCATATTGAAACTACGAGGATTAAATTTTTCCATCGATGTTTTCTTACCTCGAATTCCTCCAGTCGTCAACATAGCCGTCATCGAATAATTTATAGCCTTTTGAATCGGAGAAAAAGAACGGTGTTCCCGATCCGGTCCTCCATACAAATCGACATAATTATTTTTCAGGAAATGCTTAACTGCCGAAAAATAACCTTCGGGAATCAGGCAGTCCGAATCGAAAAAAACAAAATATTCACCATTAGCCCGTTGTGCCCCGTAATTGCGTGTACCTCCGGGTCCGGTATTCGTTTTTTCATAATAAGTAATATCGAGTACCCCATCATAAAACTTTACGATATCTTCACAGCGTCGTGAAGAACCATCCTCCACGACAATAACCTCAAAATCGAGATCGGTTTGCCGGGTAAGGGTTTCGAGCAACTCGTTTATCTCATCAGGCCGGTTATAAACCGGTACGATAACCGAAAAAAAAGGCATAGCAATAATTTTGTATTTACGGGTTAAAGGTAAAAGAAATATGTCGAATAATCATCTTTCCTATCTGAAAATCATGCCAGTTTAGCAAATTAGACCTTTTGTACTCTCCCCTTTTTCTTTGTGCTTAAATAATTTTCAAGTCCCTTACGCCTCAATTTACAAGCCGGACAACGCCCGCATCCGTCTCCCGGGATACCATTATAACAAGTCAGTGTTTCGTAACGCACCAAATCAAAAACGCCTAATTCATCAGAAAGCGCCCATACTGCTTCTTTGTCGAGCCACATCAGCGGCGTATGTATTGTAAACGGGTAATCCATTGCCAAATTCAAAGAGACATTCAATGACCGTATAAAAGTATCCCGGCAATCAGGATATCCGCTAAAATCAGCTTGCGAAACACCTGTAACCAAATTTTGTATTCCTTTTTGAAAAGCAATAATAGCGGCGAAAGTAAGAAATACCATATTACGGCCGGGCACAAATGTATTAGGATATGTATTATCCGGTTTTTCCTCATCCATTACAACAGCCGGATTCGTCAGCGAATTATCAGTCATTTGAGCCATCAGCGATACATCGAGCACCTCAAAAGGGACTCCTGCCTTATCGGCAATCTTATGAGCCATTTCTACTTCTAACGAATGTTTTTGCCCATATACGAAACTGACTGCATAAACCTCATCGAAATGAGCAAGCGCCCAATAAAGACACGTGGTAGAATCTTGTCCTCCCGAAAAACAAACCAATGCTTTTTTTTTCTGTTCCATATTCGATATTATTAAAATAGAATTGTATGGAAGGAAATTTCCCGAGTACGAAACAGGTGACCATAATATAAATCGGCAGTAATTATCTTGTTTTTTACGTGGTGTTCAAGCACACGGAAGATACTCCTTCTACCGACAAAGATACAACACTTTTTGCATAATCGGGAAATGTTATATAAAAGTTGCGAATAGAGCTACAAAGAACCTTAATCTCACAAACTTTTTTCATAGTATAAACGTAATAAATCATAGTCATTAATAAATAAAAAACATAGATTATGGATGCCGAAAGAAAAGTGAGCAACGCCAAAGAGCAGCTTGAAGACATGGCCGACATTACTAAAGCACAGGCCAAACTCAAAAAAGACCAACTTAAGGATAAAGCAGGCGATATTGTCGAAACCGTAAAAGAAAAGGCAACGGAAACAATAGAAGTCATTAAACAAGCCGGTTCTCAGGTAGCCGATTCTATCAACCAAAAGATTCATTCAACAAAAAAAGATCCGGATGAGAAATAACCGGAAGTCCCTGTAAAAAATATAATCTGCTTATGGCAGACTATTCTGCCATAAGCAGATTATATTATATCCGTTTTTATTGGAGTATTCTGTAATTTTCACGCCGAATAAAAAAAGCAATTGATTAAACAGAAACATTCGACAAAACCACGCCACAATAATAAAAACAGGGATTTTCGTTAGAAACAAAAATCCCCGAAAAATATGTTTTAAGAAAAGAAATTTTATCTTACTCGTTCGAGATAATCGCCCGTACGAGTATCGATCTTTATTTTTTCACCTACATTTATAAAAAGAGGAACTCGCACTTCGGCACCTGTTTCTACTGTCGCGGGTTTCAATGTATTTGTTGCGGTATCTCCCTTTAAACCCGGTTCGGTATAAGTCACTTCAAGAACAACATTCGGGGGCATTTCGCATGTAAGTATCGTATCCGAAGCAGCATGTACCATTGCTTCTACAACATCACCTTCCTTCAAAAACTGCACTCCCTCGATACTTTCTCCCGGGATAGATACCTGTTCGTAAGTCTCGGTATGCATAAAGTTATAACCCATATCATCTTTATATAAGAACTGATAAGGACGACGTTCGATACGAACTTCCTCCACTTTTACACCTGCATTCCATGTTTTATCCAGAATACGTCCGGTAACGACATTTCTCAGCTTTGTACGTACAAAAGCCGGTCCTTTACCGGGTTTTACATGTAAAAATTCTACAATAAAATAATAAGTGCCGTCGATATCGAGACACATTCCATTTCTGAAATCTGCAGTAGTTGCCATAAAAATATTCTTTATCTGTTTTAATATATTTTCGCTGATCACCTGAACGAAAAACCTTCCGACAGGTATTGATTGCCAGCATAAGACACGTGGCGCGACAAAGGTAGTAAAAAATGTAATATATTGAAAGTATGGGTGAAACATTTTTCGGCAGGAGTAGTTAAGGAAAATTGTAAGGGTTATAGGGTTATAAAGATCTTCTTACAGAAGCACAAAAATGAAAAAGTTTCAGCATTTTAAAGGGTAAGTGTTTGTTTATTAAAAAAAAGTGTCTATTTTTGCAGTCCGAATTTTTGAATAATAACGATTAAAATATACGGTAATGAAGAGAACATTTCAACCCTCAAACAGAAAGAGAAAGAACAAACATGGCTTTCGCTCGAGAATGGCTACCGCTAACGGTCGCAGAGTATTAGCCAGCCGTCGTGCCAAAGGCAGAAAAAAATTAACTGTATCTGACGAATACAACGGATAAGATATTTTTAAAGAAATAGCTTAAAAGAAACGCCGTGTAAAATTTTACACGGCGTTTCTTTTTATTATACTTGAATTATTTTATTCATTTCGACATACCAGATATATCCTCTTACTTCGGAGAAACCCATTCCACGTATTAACGATACATAACGAGAAACTTGTATCTTATAAGACTCACGCTCTACATTACCGAATTTATAATCAATCACATCGGTTTTACCATTATCGATTACTACCCGATCGGGACGATAAAAAATACCGTCAGAACGCAATATTTCTACTTCATTCAACACTTTCACATCAGGAGAAAACCAGGATACGACCTCAGGAGTTGAAATCCACGCCACAATTTTAGATTTTAGCATCCCAGCCTGTTCTTTTCCGATCTGCCCCGAAAGAATATATGGTACAAGAGCATCGTCCAAATCTGCGACATAACGTATCCTACTTAAAATCTCATGCATCAAAGTTCCGTAACTTCTCTCCTGTCGATCTCCAAAATATCCTTTCCCATATAAACGCAACTGTAAACGTTCCCTGAAATCGTACGATTTATAAACCGGCATTCCCATCTCCTCGATTTCAGTTTCTTTATCAGGTGCTGTCAGATGCGGTAATCCCAACTCATATCGTTTTGTTTCCGGATCGTATCCAGCCGTAAGATCGACACAGTCATGAACAGTTTCCTTATCGAAAGCACGTGTCACACACCGATAAAGCAATCCAGAAACAGAATTAATATTATTTTCATTTTTGGGTAAAGGGGTAAAAAGAAGGAGTTCTTCTTTTGCCCGTGTAAAAGCGACATACGCCAAATTGAGATTATCGATATACGACTGCATTTTTTCACGAAAATAATCTCCGGCATAAATTGTTTTTCCAAGCCGTGTATCATATCGTACCGGCACCAACGGTAACCGATTGAAAGGAGGTTTTCCGGGCCTGCACCACAATATATGAGTATGTTTTGAATCATTATCGATACTCCAGTCACAGAAGGGAATGAGAACAGCCTTGAACTCAAGACCTTTCGACTGATGAATCGTCATTATACGTATTGCATTCTGAGATTCGGGGGTCGATATCGTCTTTTTTTTACCCCATTCATCCCACCATTGCAAAAATGAGGCCAAATCGGCCGAATGTTTATCGATATAAGACAACATCATGTCCTGAAAAGCTTGTACATATACATCATCACCCTCTGTCCTGACCGGGCATTTACTGATAATTTTTTCACACAACTCGAAAAGAGGTAAAGAACGTATAGACGAAAGAGTTTCCTCCTCATCACAAAGAAAATCAAGTAGAGATTCTCCTGGAATAGCGGCAAAACAAGACACTAATGCCTCTGAAGACGTTACTCCGGGACGTGCTGCATTTAATTCATAAGCCGCTAATGCCTTATTTAAATCCGAATCGGGCATCTGCAAAAAACGCAGTACTCCGATAATCAGTTTCACGACAGGAGCATTCCCTAAATAAAGAGCTTCATCCGATATTATATCGTATCGATAACGAGGATCGGTATTTTCTGCTTTACATTGCAGCAATTTATCAGCTATCATCTGCCCCTCTTTCTTTACCCTTACCAGAAAAACAATATCTTTTAGCTGTATTCCCTGATCTTGTAAACTCATCAACCGAGTAGGAATAGCATCGAGAACTCTTTGTTTCCAAGGAATTTCATCGTCGTCGTTATCAATAAACTGCAATTCCACATGCCCATGATAATTTTTATTCACAGGAGAAATATGCTGGCATATATCTTCATAGGCATCGATTATTTTATGTCTATAACTTTTGTCTATACCGGCAGAAACAGCAACCTCCTCGATGCGCTCGTTCAAAGTATTCTGTAATATGACTGCCGATTGTGAAAATATCGAATTATTAAAATTGATTATTTCCGCAGAACTGCGCCAATTCGTATCCAGAAAATCATCGGTTCGCTGCCTTTCATCGAATGAACCGTTTAATCCTTCACTCAACAATTTCCAGTCGGAATTACGCCAACGATAAATACTCTGTTTTACATCACCGACAATTAAATTACTGTTTCCCCGATCGAGGCTATCTCTAAAAAGAGGCTCGAAATTCGCCCATTGCATATTAGAGGTATCCTGAAATTCATCGATCATCAAATTATCTATACGGGTTCCTATTTTTTCATAGACAAACGGCGTATCACTTCCGTCGATAATCCGATGCAATAATTCAGTCGTATCCGAAAGCAGCAACAAATTATGTTCCTGTTCATACTCCCGAACATGCCGGTCGATATCGCTCAGAATACCTAACGTATAAAAATAACGGGATGTTTCGATAGCAGTAAGATATTCGGGATACCAACCGAAACACTCTACGGCGTTCTGCACACATTGTATCAATCCATCATCAGCCGCATTTCTGATACAGGAAATAATTTCAGGATCGTCGTTACGGGTATACCATTCATCTACACTCTGAAGTAACTTCATAAATGTAGCAGTAGGTTCTTTAACGATACCGGCAGCCCATGATTCGAAGTGACGGAAAGGAGATGTATTTTTTCTCTTAAAATCGGTCGGCGACAAATTATTACGATGCATAACTTCAAGAGCAGAATCACCGACTTCTTTCAAAGTTTTCTCAAAAAGAGAACGTAACGCCGCCAATTCTTTCATATATTCTCTGAGCGCTTTCTTATCCTCCATGACAGCCCTCAGTTCGTCACCGTATCTTTTATAAGACTCTTTGAATATTTCTCCCGAAAGCGTTTCTATATCGCCTCTAATATTCCAACTCTCAGCATTCTCTACTTTTTCCTCCGAAAACCGTAACAACCATTGCAAAAGATCCCTGTTTCGGGCGTCATCCAGTTCGAACAGCATCCGATCTACAGCTTCTGATAAAATTCGATTATTATCCAGTTCGAGATTATATCCCCCTTGTAACCCTATCTCCCGGGTAAAAGCGCGGGTTGTCTGCTGAAAAAAACGATCGATCGTATCGATATTAAAAGAAGAATAATCATGCAAGAGAGAATATAAAACATCAGATGCTTTTTTCTGTAATTCTTCTGGAGATAAACCGGTTTCCGATAGTAAATCTCCAAAATATTCGGAATGTTCAGCATCATGAGCTAAAACGAAAAGCCGACTTACGATACGTCTTTTCATCTCGGCTGTCGCTTTATTAGTAAAGGTAACAGCCAAAATACGACGATATGCATCATCCGCCGGAGAAGCGAATAATAATTTTAAATATTCGAGTGCCAGCTTATAAGTTTTACCCGATCCTGCAGATGCCCTATAAATTTTCAGCATATCCGTCTTTTGAATAACTATCTCAAATTATACGAGCCCGATAATGTTCTTTTTGCAACCAAGCCAATACTTTAGTACGAAAATCACCCTGAATAAGTATTTCCCCCTCTTTACATGATCCCCCGACACCACAAGCTGTTTTTAATGATCGGGCCAAAGATTTAAGATCTTCTTCAGTACCGACAAAACCGGTAATCAGTGTAACCGATTTACCGTTACGATGCCTTTTATCGAGCTGAATACGAAGTTGCTGTCGCTCTGCAGGTAATGTATCGGGTTCTTCCGGTTCTTCCGACTCATATTTAAAATCGGGATTCGTAGAAAATACCACATTCAAGCGATCTTTCCAATCGTTATTCTTTTTTACCATATTCCATTTCTTAAACCTGTCGTGATACGCACAAGCAGGGTTATTCGTATATTTGTCCTCAAATTTAATACGGATTACGAATGTAACCAAACAAAAGGAAAAGATTAGAAAAAAATTCATACTTTTGTAAGTACACCGAAAATTGCATATCTATGGCCAGTGAAAATACTAAAGTAAGCATAAAATTACCTGAACCTTCACTAAGAAGGCTCCCTTGGTATCTCGCTTACGTTAAATTGTTGAAAGATAAAGGAGATGAATACGTATCTTCCACCCAAATATCGAAAGAAATCAACGTTGATGCTTCACAGATCGCCAAAGATCTTTCTTTTCTGAACATTTCGGGAAAAACACGCGTCGGATATGAAGTAAATTCACTGGTAGAAGTTCTCGAGGATTTTCTCGGATTTACCGATGTTCATAAAGCCTGTATATTCGGTGTAGGTAGTTTGGGTGCCGCACTTTTGCAAGATTCGGGATTGGCTCAATATGGGATGAATGTTATAGCCGGATTCGATGTAAAGAAAGAACTTGTGGGAACCCAGATTAACGGTATCCCGGTATATCATATTTCTGAATTCGAAAAAATGCAAAAAATTCTCGGTGTAAATATAGGAATACTTACCGTACCCGTCGAACGTGCACAGGAGGCCACAGAAAACATGATTGCCGGCGGAATAAAAGCGATTTGGAATTTTACTCCTTTTCGTATCAGAGTACCCAAGCATATCGTTGTGCAGAATACTTCTATTTACGCACATCTGGCCGTTATGTTCAACCGGCTGAATAATATGAAGAAATAATTTTATCACTCCATACAGAGGTTATTAACCGAATTATCTGGAAAAATGAAAATCATTGCTATCGGATGGAACTATCTCGATCACAATAAAGAGATGGATCGTACGTTATTACCTAAAGAGCCAGTTGTGTTCCTGAAACCAGAAACGGCCCTGTTAAAAGACGGAAAACCATTTTTTCTGCCTGATTTTTCAAATAGGATAGAATACGAAACCGAAATTGTCGTACACATATGCCGGTTGGGAAAAAATATCGCATCGAAATTTGCTCACCGGTATTACGACGAAGTTACGGTAGGTATCGATTTTACAGCAAGAGACCTGCAATCGCAATTGCGCAAAGAGGGCGCACCCTGGGAAATATCCAAAGGTTTCGATTCTTCTGCAGTAATCGGTAAATTCATTCCTTTAGCTCAGGCAGGAGACAATATTCGCAACATCCCTTTTTCGCTCTTATTAAACGGAGATAAAGTACAAGAAGGTAACAGTAGCGATATGCTTTTCTCGATAGACGATATTATCGCTTATGTGAGTAGGTTTTATACGTTAAAAATCGGTGATCTTATTTACACCGGAACACCGAGCGGTGTTAGACCGGTAAAGATAAACGATCATCTGCAGGGATATATAGGGGACAAAAAACTGCTCGATTTTTATGTAAAATGACATAATAAAATATCAAGATGCCCTACTTATCTTTTTCCGGTATTTATTTCGATTTGCGTACTGCTAAAACGGTACTCAAATTTATAATGTGCTTATGGGTATTTTTGTTTTATTCTCCGACAGGGAAAGCCGACAATAGCGATCGTTATACCAATGAATCGGTTCTCAATAGCGGAACATGGATAAAAGTAAAGATTTCTGAAAGCGGAATCTATCAGATATCATACACCGATCTGCAGAATTGGGGGTTCTCGCAACCCGAAAAAGTAAAAATATATGGTTATGGCGGAGCGATATTGCCTGAAGATTTTACGAAGCCTTATATCGACGACCTCCCCGAAATTCCGGTATACAGAGAAAATAATCGGATCCTATTTTATGCTCAAGGAACCGAAAAATGGACTTTCGGATCAAAAGGCTTTACTTTTACTAAAAACCCCTATTCGACAGCCGGATATTATTTTCTTACCCAAAATGATTCTCCCGAAATCCCGATAGAAACACAGCCGGCAAACGACGATGCCTCACTTTCAACCATAACGAGCTATATCGATTACGCTTTACATAAAAAAGAACTGATAAACATCAGCAAATCGGGGCGGAATTTTTACGGAGAAGATTTCAAATACAATGCACGCCAAACTTTCACATTCGATATACCGGGCATCGTACCAGATACCGATGTAGATATAACTGCCGTTTTTGTTGCAAAATCAAATAACAGCAGTATTGTCAGTATCGACCACAACGGCGTAAAACTTTCCGAAAAATCGATCAGAGGACAAACGTCGAACTCTGATATAACCTACGAAAACGGAGTTGCTGTTTCTTTAACATCCAAATTTAAAAGCAACCCAAACAGTCCCGATAATATAACCGTGACATTTACAGGATCGAACGCCAAAATGGCCCGGCTCGATTACATACTTTTAAACTTTCAACGCGAATTGAAACTATACGGTAATAGCGTTCTTTTCCATAAAACGAACATTTTTAATACAAAACAACGCTTTTCGGTAAATACAGGAAACGCAGACGATGTAAAAATCTGGGATGTGACGACTCCACATACTCCCATTTCTATCGAATGTGAAAAAACAGGAAATTACTACAACTTTTGCACAACACAACCTGAAACACGCGATTATATCGCATTCAGGACCTCCGGAACCTATCCTTCCCCGGAGTTTGTCGGAAAAGTTGCAAACCAGAATCTGCATGGTCTCGAACGTGCAGACCTCGTCATTCTCGTGCCGAACGAATTCAAAAACGAAGCCGAACGACTCGCCGAGTTTCATCGGCAACACGACAACCTGTCGGTATTAGTCGTTACCCCCCAACCTATATATAACGAATTTTCATCGGGAACACCCGACGCAACGGCGATACGCCGGTTTATGAAAATGTTTTACGACCGCGCCGGAGACAACGATTCATTGAAACCGCTGTACTTATTACTTTTCGGCGACGGCTCTTACGATAACCGTCACATTACAGAAGAATGGCAAAGTTACAATTATCCGTTTCTGCTGACTTACCAATCGGAAAATAGCCTCGATGAAAGGCAATCTTATGTCACCGACGATTATTTCGGATTTCTCGATGACTCCGAAGGCCGGGACGTTGCTGCCGATAAACTTGATCTCGGAATAGGACGTTTTCCTGTACGTACTTTGACTGAAGCGGCAAATGCAGTAGATAAAGTAATCTCATACGCAACCAATACCGATTACGGAACATGGAAAAACGACCTTTGTTTCGTCGCCGACGACGGAAACAATGGTGCACACATGGAACTCGCCGAAAATGCAATAAAAGAAATAGTAACCGACAATCCTGAATTTCTTTGCAATAAGATATACATCGATGCATACCAAAGGGTAGTAAGCAGTAACGGAGCTACTTATCCCGACGCGAAAAAGAAAATGATGGATATGCTGAACGACGGATTACTGCTCATAAATTATTCGGGGCACGGAAACACGACCAGTTGGACCGCAGAAAAAATGCTCGAAATGTCGGATATAAAATCGCTTTACCTGAAACGACTTCCTTTATTTATTACGGCAACCTGCGATTTCAGCAGATTCGATGACAAAGCAACCACTGGAGGTGAAGAAATTTTTTTAAATCCCAAAGGAGGGGGCATTGCTCTGTTTACCACAACCCGGGTAGTTTATACCAATGGTAACGATACGATAAATAAATATATGGCAGCCAACTTGTTCAGACACCGAAACGACGGTTCGAGATTTCGCCTGGGCGATATAATGAAAGAGGCGAAATGCATGTTTAAAAATAGAGACCGAAACAAATTAAACTTTGTATTATTAGGTGATCCGGCCTTGAAACTGACTTATCCAGAATACAAACTCGTAGTTACCGAAATAAACGGACAGCCTCTTACCGAAAACTCACAAGACGAGATACTACTAAAGGCACGTTCGACTGTTACTATAAAAGGAGAAGTGAGAAATTATTCGACAGGGAATAAACTTTCAGATTATAACGGAATCATCAGTCCCCGACTATTCGATTCGGAAGTAGAAATCATTACTCATGGAAATGCTGACGGCGGAACCCCTTTCACTTTTAAAGAACGTAGTAACCTGTTATTCACAGGAAACGATTCTATTAAAAACGGCGAATTCTTATTTACATTTAAAATGCCCCGGGAAATAAATTATTCAATGGAACCGGGATTATTGAATCTTTACAGCAATTCCTCCGACGGACGAGAAGCACAGGGTTCTTGTAATGCATTCCGTATCGGAGAATATGACGATTCGGCTGAAGAAGATTTCGAAGGCCCGGAAATCATCAATATGTATCTGAATACCGAAGGTATAAAAGACGGAGGTATTGTTAATGAGACACCCGTATTTTTTGCCGAAGTAAAAGATCCATCGGGTATAAATATATCGGGAATAGGAATAGGACACAACATGACACTGAAAATAGATAACCGGGAAGATTCCGAGTACATCCTGAACAATTACTTCAAACCTTCTACAGAAGTATACGGAAAAGGAAGCGTAATTTATCAAATGCCTGAACTTACCGCAGGCGACCATACTCTTCTGTTTAAAGTATGGGACATAGAGGGAAACTCCAATGAAGAAGAAATTTCATTTACGGTAAAACCGGGTTTGAAACCCAGAATTTTCGATTTGAAAACACAACAGAATCCCGTTCGCGACATCGCCCGATTCTATATCACGACCGATCGGCCGAATGCCAATATAGAACTTTCAATTACGATTTGTGATCTGATGGGAAGAAAAATCTGGTGGTACTCTGATAAAGGACGATCCGATCTTTGGACCGCACCGATAATAGAATGGGATCTTACCGACCTCAGTGGCCGAAGGGTTCCGCCCGGCATTTACATATACCGTGCAGTAATTTCTACCGATACGGAAAAAGAAGCTACCAAATCAAAAAAAATAGTCGTTCTCGGACAATAAAGCCGGTCAAAAATAGTTTAATTAGTTACTGGAATTATTAACTCTACCCGATTAGGGACTATCTGCTATAACAATATGAAAGATTTTAAAATACTGTTTTGTATTGCATGTTTCTTGTGTGCGGCCGTTTTCTCGATACAGGCCCAAAAAAATGAAACAGTAAACGACATGTTTAATCCCATTAATACCGGCGTAACATCTTTGGGGATAGCTCCTGATGCCCGAGGCGGTTCGATGGGAGACCTTGGTGTCGCAACCGATCCCGATGTAAATTCACAATTTTGGAACCCCGCAAAATATGCATTCGCTTACAGCCGTGCTGGTGTATCGCTATCATATACTCCCTGGTTACGAAAACTGGTTAACGATATTAACCTGGCTTATATGGCCGGATACTGGAAATTCGGAAGTCAGGATATACAAGCTTTAAGCGCCTCTTTGCGATATTTCTCACTTGGATCTATCCCTATTACCGATGCCGGTGGAAATATTCAGAATTCGATCAATCCTTATGAAATGGCAGTCGACTTGGGTTATTCCCGTAAATTATCGGAATCGTTCTCTATGGGGGTTACGTTCCGCTTTATTTATTCCGACCTGGGATATAATTATTCCGACGGTGTAACATCCGACTCAAAAGGAGCGGCCGCTTTTGCTGCCGACATTGCGGGTTATCAAACATTCTACCCGATCATAGGACGTAGCGAGTGCCAGTGGTCTTGGGGATTCAATATCTCGAATATAGGTTCGAAAGTTTCGTACGACGGAGGCAATAACAGTGCTTTTTTACCTACCAACCTGCGTTTGGGAACTTCTTTTCTCTTTCCGCTCGCCGACTATAACACCCTATCATTAAACTTCGACCTAAATAAATTACTGGTGCCTACTCAACCCCGTCTTTCCGACTATAACAACGACAGGGATGCTTATGAAGCAGCCAAAGAACGGTTCAGAAACATGTCGCCCATTACAGGTATATTTAAATCATTTTCAGACGCCCCCGGTGGCTTCAAAGAAGAATTACGCGAGATTAATTTTTCTATCGGAGCAGAATATTCCTATAATCAACAATTTTTCCTCCGCGCCGGATATTTTAATGAAAATAAATACAAAGGAAACCGTAAATATTTTACCTTTGGTGCAGGTTTTGCCCTAAATGTCTTTCGTCTCGACGCAGCTTATGTGATCGCTACGGCACAAACCAGCCCTCTCGACCAGACATTACGGTTCACCTTATCGTTCGATATGGACGGTATTAAGGACTTAGTGGGACGCCGCAAAAGATAAACCACGAAACAATAAGCATGAAAATTAAAGTAGGATTTGGATTCGATGTACACCGTTTAGTGCCGGAAAGAGAATTATGGCTGGGCGGAATACGTATCGAACATTCTACAGGATTAGCCGGACACTCCGACGCAGACGTACTTATACATGCATTATGCGATGCTTTATTAGGTGCTGCAAACCTACGCGACATAGGTTTTCATTTCCCCGATACAGCAGCTCAATTCAAAAACATAGATAGTAAAATACTCCTGCTGAAAACAGTTGATCTTATTCGTAAAGAAGGTTATGAAATCGGAAATGCCGATATCACCGTATGCGCCGAACAGCCCAAACTAAATCCACACATACCGGCTATGAAAGAAAAACTGGCAGAAGTGATGCATATTCAGGAAGAAGACATTTCTATTAAAGCCACCACTACCGAAAAACTCGGTTTTACCGGACGGGAAGAAGGAATCTCAGCATACGCAGTAGTATTACTCGAAAAAAAATAACAAAAATCAGATTAATTTATTCACGGTATGAAAAAAATACACATTTCATCTTTTGCACTTGCGGCAACATTATTTGCTGCATGTACCACTCAACCTACTTCTTACACGATAGAAGGGCAAACAGGAGATTCTCTCAACAATGGAGAAAAAGTATACTTAATCCGTATCAACGACGAATCGGTAACCGACAGTACGATAGTTACAAATGGTAAATTCACATTTACCGGAAGTATCGATACTGCAGCATTATATGCGATCGAAACCGGAAACGCTTTTGGAAATCTTATCCTCGAGAACGGAAAAATATCGATAAACTTAAAACAGCCAACCTCTCCTTCCGGGACTCCGTTAAATAATGAGTTTTCGCAATATATTCAAAAAATAGACAGCATCCATGCATACATTAAAAACGCATATGCTGAAATAAAAAAAATCGATGACAAGGCTGAAAAATCGAAACAGGAAACTCTGTTGAAGGAAGAAATGGGGAAAAAATTTGCCGATATTTCGAAACCTGTTTTTGAAAAACATAATAACGACGCTTTAGGGGCGTTCGTTTTGCTACAATGGGCAGGAGCTCTTGAAACTGAAAAAATAGATTCGTTATATTCCGCTTCAGGCGATATTATAAAACAATTTCCGCCGCTGGTAGAAATTATCGAAAATAACAAGATACTTGAAAATACAGCCGAGGGTAAAATGTTTGTAGACTTTACCGCTGAAAATCTAAAAGGCGAGAAATCTTCTTTATCCGACTACGTAGGAAAAGGGAAATATACATTGGTCGATTTCTGGGCATCGTGGTGCGGTCCGTGCCGGAGAGAAATACCCAATATCGCAGAAGTTTATAAAAAATACGGTAAAAAAGGCCTCGAAGTAGTCAGTGTAGCCGTATGGGAAAAACCCGAAGACAGCAAAAATGGAATTAAAGAGATGAAAATGAACTGGCCTCAGATTGTCAATGCCGGAAATAGCGGCAAAGATTTATACGGAATCAACGGTATTCCTCATATCATTCTTTTCGGACCCGACGGGAAAATCGTCGCCCGGAATTTAAGAGGCGCCCAAATAGAAGAAAAAGTAGCTTCAGTAATTAAATAATCGAAGAAGTAACGATTTAATAAAGAACCGGTTGAAAAAATTTTTCAACCGGTTCTTTATTATTTGTATATTCCAATCGGTTCAAACTTTCCGCAATCTTTTACCTACTGTTTATTTTAAATAGTGCGGTTCCCAAAAATCATCATTACCTTCCGTTTGTTTAAAATCAGTTATTCGTTATAACATTTAATTAACAATCTGCAGGTTACAGTTTTCAACATGTGTTGAAAACTTCAGTTATCACATATTACGATACAAAACTATACTCAATACACCGCTTTTCATCACATAAAGAAACTAAAATGCGACTGAAACAAGCATAAACAAACAGTTATCAACTAAAAGAGGGCTGTTTATAAACAATGCCTGTTGATATTCTTTTTCAAAAATTCAGATAACCATTTATATATCTGACACTTAAAGTTATTAACACCGGTGGATAAAAAAAGAAATTATAATTTAAAAAACATTTATGGATTGTTAAAGAGAGAAGCAAATATTTATCTAAATTTTAATACGGAAATTTTTCTGCAATTAGAATAAATCGTACCTTTGCGACAGTTAAAAAAGTTCTGTACAACAATAATTAAAAATACAAATTATGTCAAAAGTAACAGTCGTAGGTGCAGGTAACGTAGGAGCTACGTGCGCCAATGTAATGGCTTTTAAAGAAGTTGCCGATGAAATCGTTTTATTAGATATAAAACAAGGCGTATCGGAAGGTAAAGCACTGGATATGATGCAGACAGCCGCATTACTGGGTTTCGACTCGAAAGTAATAGGTGTTACTAACGATTATGCAAAAACAGCCGGATCGGATGTTGTCGTAATCACTTCTGGAATTCCCCGTAAACCCGGTATGACTCGTGAAGAACTCATCGGCGTAAATGCCGGTATCGTAAAATCGGTTGCAGAAAATGTACTGGCTCATTCCCCCAACGCCATTATCATTTGTGTCAGCAACCCGATGGATACAATGACCTACTTGATTAAAAAAGCGACTAACTTACCCAAAAACCGTATCATCGGAATGGGTGGCGCACTCGACAGCTCGCGTTTCAAATGCTACCTGAGTATGGCTCTCGATGCAAATCCCAACGAAGTAGAAGGCGTTGTAATCGGTGGTCACGGAGATACTACCATGATACCTCTTACTCGCTTCGCAACTTATAAAGGTATACCCGCTTCTCAGTTACTCGATACCGAAACTTTAAATAAAGTCGCTGCCGATACGATGGTTGGCGGTGCTACTCTTACCGGCTTATTGGGAACTTCTGCATGGTATGCTCCAGGAGCCGCCGCCGCGTATGTAGTAGAATCGATCATTCACGATCAGAAAAAACTAGTTCCTTGTAGCGTTTACCTCGAAGGAGAATACGGCGAATCGGACATTTGTATCGGAGTTCCCGTAATTTTAGGACGTACCGGTTGGGAAAAGATCGTCGATTTCAAACTTAATGAAGAAGAAAAAGCCGCTTTTGCAAAAAGTGCAACCGCTGTACACAAAACTAACAGCGTATTAAAAGAAATCAATGCTCTCTAAGATTAATAGAGCCTAAAAATACATACCCCCTCAATACATTTTGTTGTATAAGGGGGTATTTTTATATCCGATTATCATAAAAGATTTTATCTACATCGGATCTACATCGTAATATAAAATCAACGACCTGAATCGTTCATCATGTAGCATTTCATCCTGAGCAAGCAGCAAATATTCTCTTACTTTCGCCATAGATGCCCGTGTCTCAATTTTAAGAACAATTTTGCGAATATATAAAGTTTGTATACGGGCGACTGGAGGATTATCAGGGCCTAATATCCGATTTCCGAAAAGCTTTCTCAACCGGTCGGCATAAGCACGGGAAAGCGAATCAAGCAAATTTTCATCCCGATGTTTCAGATAAATATATACCAATCTGAAAAAAGGAGGATAAGAAAATTGTTCCCTTTCAGCAATCTGTGTAAAATACATTCCCTCATAATCATGATTCAATACCTGCTTTATCAACGGATGATCGGGTTGAGCCGTTTGCAAAATTACCGTTCCTTTTCGGCCCTTTCTGCCAGAACGACCAGCTACCTGAGCCATCAACTGAAAAGCGCGCTCGTGAGCTCTAAAATCCGGAAAATTCATCATCGTATCGGCACTCAATATTCCGACAACACTCACATTATCGAAATCCAACCCCTTCGTTACCATTTGAGTGCCAATAAGTATTTGAGTCTTTTTCTGTTCGAAATCCTCAATTATCTGTTCATAAGCTTTTCGGGTACGAGTCGTATCCAGATCCATTCTGGCCACCTTATATTCCGGAAAACATTGCTCAACATCTTCTTCTATGCGCTCTGTCCCGAATCCTCTTACTTCGATCGAAGTATGACCGCAGGCAGGACACTGACGGGGTAATTCGTAGGTATACCCGCAATAATGGCAAGTAAGCTGATGATACCGTTTATGATAAGTCATGCTTACATCGCAATTTTTACATTTAGGCACCCAAGCGCACAACTTACACTCGACCATCGGTGCAAAACCTCTTCTGTTCTGAAACAAAATTACCTGTTCTCCTTGTCTCAGCGCATCCGAAGCAGTTTTCAATAATAAAGGGGAAAAATTACCGGGCATTTGCTTCTTACGTCGTAATTCCTGCGTATCGGCAACCTGTATCTCAGGCAAATCTTTTTCTTCATACCGTATTTTCAACTCTACCAACCCGTATTTTCCCTGACGGGCATTATAGTATGTTTCGATAGAAGGTGTCGCTGTACCTAAAAGAGTTTTCGCACCATGCATAGAAGCCAACACGATCGCCGCATTACGAGCATGGTATCGAGGAGAAGGATCCTGCTGCTTATAAGTATTTTCATGCTCTTCATCTACAATTACCAAACCTAAATCCTTAAAGGGTAAAAATACCGAGGAACGCACTCCTAAAATCACTTTTACACCTTTATCCCGCAAAAGATTATTCCATATCTCCACTCGTTCGTTATCCGAAAATTTAGAATGGTATATTGCTAAAGCATTCCCGAATACCCGTTGCAACCGGCTCGTTAATTGTGTCGTTAAAGCGATTTCGGGAACCAAATACAAAACTTGTCTTCCTTTTTTTACGACTTCCTCGATAAGATGTATATAAATTTCTGTTTTTCCGCTCGAAGTAACACCATGCAACAAAGTAACGTCTTTTTCCGAAAATGAAGTGATTATGGCATTAAACGCTTGCCGTTGTGCTTCGTTTAGCGGATATGAACCCAGAACAGGATCGGAAAACGTAAAACGACTTACCTCACGGGTATACGAAACAAAGATTCCTTTATCCTGCAATGCCGAAAGAACAGCCGGTGAAACTTCGGCTCTTTTCAATAAAGCTTTTCGGGGCACTTCTTTTAATTCTCCCGGTCTTATAAATCCAGACATATCAAGGTATGCCATCAATAATTTCAGCTGTTTTTTGGCAGCAGAAAGCTTTTCGAAAATTTCTTTTAATTCTTCCTTTCTTTCCCGACCGAAAGATAATTTGACAAAATTCTCGGTTCGTGGACGATAGCCGTCTTTCAGCTTTTCCGAGACATAAATTGCTTCTTTATCGAGCAAAGAACGAATTACCGGTAATATATTTCGAAGACCGGTTTCCTTTTCAAGATCCTGTACCGATATTTTTTCATAATTAGACAATCCATCGAGCAGTATCCGTTCCCGTTCTTTCAATCGATTGTCTTCATCCTCGATATAATCGGGATTAGGGCTTACAACCGTTTCACTTTCTAATTTAAGCCCGGAGGGCAATGCAGCTTTATATACATCACCGATAGCGCATAAATAATATTCCGCGATCCACTCCCAGAATTTCAATTGAGGACGACGTAAAACCGGCGTATCGTCTAACAAAGTGAGAATCTCCTTCGTCTCATAATCTGCCGGCGGATACGGATGCACAAACGCTACAATCGCCGTATAATATTTTTTTCTTCCGAAAGGTACGATTACCCGGCTTCCTGCCTGCAAACGGGTTTCCATATCTTCGGGAATACGATAAGTATAATACTTGCGCAAAGGAAGAGGAAGTATGACATCGGCAAATCGAGACATATATCGAAATTTAGAATACAAATATACAAAAAGAACGTGGTATATCTGTTTATAAAGGGATATACCACGTATTATCTTATACTATAAAGGTTTCAGATCAGAATAGATAAGCTGCCGTAATCGTCCAATACCGATTTTTTGCCGTTACCTTAAAATTTTCTTCTTTAATTTTTATCGCATTATTCAATCCCCAGCCATATTGTGCCTGTACCTGTATCTTGCTGAAAAGCTCAAGACCTGCACCCAAATTAATAGCCACATCGAATTTGCGGTTCGAAAGCGCATTATCGAGTTCTTTAGCGATATTTTCATCTCCCACAAGGCGATTGACACTCAATTTATTTCCTACCAAAAACGAGAAACTCGGACCGGCAAAAATATAGGGTTTTATTATGGGTAATCCGATCTTATATTTCAAATTTACAGGAATTTCGATATAATCGAGTTTCTTTGTACTCTGTATAGCATCCGCTTCAAGCGCATTACCGATATTTCCAGCATTATCTCCAGTCGCTATAAATTTAGCTCCTTTACGGGTATACATAACCGCACCGTCGATACCCAGGTTAAATACCGGCAACATAAATTCGGCCATAAGACCTCCGGTAAAACTGCCTATGTTAGACGATTTAAAAACATCTTTATTGAAAGACATATCAGAAACATTCGCACCCAGTCTTACACCGAATCTTAGCTGAGATTGCGCAGGAACTGCCATCAGCAGGCATAATGCAACAATAATAAATGAAGTCAGTTTTTTCATAATTCTTTCTTTTATCAATGGAATATTTTTTATATTCCGATGTTATTTTGGTTAATAATATCTACGCAAATATATCATTTAAAAATAAATAACACAAATCTCTACTTTAATGTCCACCCAAGCCCGTTCTTTAATACTTAACGACTCGCATTCTTTGTCTGTAGATAAATTTTCCCTGACTACCGACTCAATAAAATAACAAAAATATCCGTCCTCCGGTTTTCAGTAAAAAAATAAATTATTAATTTAGCTTTCTGAATTCATCTGAATAAAAAATCAATCTAATCCATTACTAATACCATGAAAATAAAACTCACAGTCTTAATTTTCTTATTAACATTTGCCATATCACCCTTAATTAATGCCCAAATAAAGCTACCCGGCATTTTCAGCAATAATATGGTTATGCAACGCAACTCTCCAGTTAAGATATGGGGAACAGCCGATAAAAAAGAACCGGTTGAAATTACGTTTAAAGGAGAAAAATACAAAACACGAGCGAATTCAAAAGGCGAATGGCAGGTAACCCTTCCGGCAATGTCTCACGGAGGTCCGTTCACCTTGGAAATAAAAGGTAAAAAAAATACGATTACTTTACAGAATATCATGATCGGCGACATATGGTTATGCAGTGGCCAATCGAATATGGAATGGCCCGTAAGTTTTGCCCTGAATGGAAAAGAAGAAATAAAGAGTGCCGACTATCCCAATATTCGATTATATAATGTTCCACAGAAAATGGAAATTGTTCCCATGAACAACATAAATGCAAAATGGGAACCATGTTCTCCCGAAACCGCAGGTAATTTCTCGGCCGTAGCCTATTTTTTTGCCCGGGATATTTACCGTGAAACCGGCATTCCTTTAGGAGTTATAAATTCTTCCTGGGGAGGTACGATCATTGAAACCTGGATAAGCTCCGATGCTTATGCTCAAGTGCCGGAAAATAAAAAAAGGGATTTCGATTCCCAACAGATTAAAGACGTTATGGATTTTAACAAAGCGGGAAAAGGAGGAATTAAAGAATACCAGAATTCGGTCCTCGCAGACAAAGGTCTTACCGAAAAATGGTATAACAATAATACCGCGACCTCTGCTTGGGATGAAATGCAGATTCCGGGTGAATGGAGTAATACGCCTCTTGCCGGTACCGACGGTGTCGTTTGGTTCAGTTACGATATTATTTTACCAAAGGATATGGCCGGCAAACAGGCACGGCTTTCACTCGGGAAAATAGACGATAATGACGTTACATGGGTAAATTCGACCGAAATAGGACAGACTAACGGATGCAATACCGATCGTATTTATACCATTCCGGCAGAAGTACTTAAACCGGGGAAAAACAATATAACCGTCAGAATTACCGATGAAACAAGTTATGGCGGATTTACAAGCGAGCCACAACAATTGTATATTAAAACGGGAGATAACGAAAAAGTATCCCTCGCAGGGACATGGAAGTATAGAACCGCCCTCACTAATAAAGAATTTTATAAAGCCAGCATCGGCCCCAATTCTATGCCTTCAATACTGTATAATGCAATGATAAATCCTTTTATCGGTTTCCCGATAAAAGGGGTTATCTGGTATCAGGGTGAATCGAATGCCGACAATGCTCATGCCTACCGGACTTTATTCCCGAGCCTCATACAAAACTGGCGTAAAAAATGGGGATATGACTTTCCCTTCTATTGGGTTCAACTCGCTAACTTCATGGCTAAAGACATAGAACCTTCCGAAAGCCAATGGGCGGAAGTACGCGAAGCTCAATCCATGACTCTCTCAACTCCCCATACCGGACAAGCCGTTATAATAGATATAGGCGAAGCCGGTGATATACATCCTAAAAATAAACAGGAAGTAGGGAGACGTTTAGCCCTGATCGCTTTAAATAAAGATTACGGAAAAACAGATATCCATTATACAGGCCCGACTTTTTCTTCGATGGAGAAAAAAGGGAATAAAATAATCGTTACCTTCGATACTCAAGATTCGCAACTCGTGATAAAAAATAAATACGGATACATCGAAGGCTTTGCCATCGCAGGTAAAGATCAAAAATTCGTTTGGGCAAAAGCAACCCTTAAAAACGGAAAAGTAATTGTCTGGAGTGATGATGTCATCGATCCTGTTGCTGTTCGATACGGTTGGGGAAATAACCCCGATATCAACCTTTTCGATACAGAAGGGCTTCCCGCCGTTCCGTTTAGGACCGACCAGTGGAAAGGAATAACCGAATCTGCAAATTAATTTAAGATTTACAATTACTGAAATTTTAAAACTGCAAGAATATAACCGTGAAGTAAAATACCGGAATGAATTTTACTTCACGGTTATACTTTTTCGATACTCTCTTCTATCTTTTTCCAATAAAAAAAGTATCTTCGTTTAGAAAATATACTTTTATGGAAACAACCGAATTGACAATAGAAGAAAAAATAGTAAAAATGCTTCGCACCGTTTACGATCCCGAAATACCCGTAAACGTTTACGATTTGGGGCTTATCTATAATGTAAATGTCGATGAAGAAAAAAATGTTACGATAGACATGACTCTTACTGCACCCAATTGCCCCGCTGCCGATTTTATCATAGAAGATGTAAGGATGAAGGTCGAAAGTATAGATGAAGTAAAAAACGTCGATATAAAACTTGTTTTCGAACCCCAATGGGACAAAGATATGATGAGTGAAGAAGCAAAACTGGAACTCGGATTTCTCTAAAACTTTTCCCACATGAAAAATATTTATTTCATTTCGGATCTGCATTTGGGAGCCCGTACTTTCAAAAATCCTCGGGAAAACGAAAAGAGAGTCGTACGATTTCTCGATTCGATTAAAGAAAACGCTCGTGCAATATATCTCATGGGAGATATCCTCGATTACTGGTATGAATATAAAACCGTCGTTCCCAGAGGATTTACCCGTTTCTTCGGGAAAATAGCCGAGCTTACCGATCGTGGAATCGAGATTCACTGGTTTATCGGCAATCATGATATCTGGATATTCGATTATCTACCTTCCGAACTCGGGGTCATCGTACATAAAACACCCAAAATCGTCATCATCGAAGGGAAACAGTTTTTTCTTGCTCATGGCGACGGATTGGGAGAAACATCGCGGTCTTTCCGCTTGATACGCTCGATTTTTCACAACCGGATTTGTCAAAAATTATTTTCTGCTATACATCCCAGATGGACAGTATCTTTCGCCCATCGATGGTCATCACACAGTCGCCTTACAGCTTCCGACGATCACGAGTATAACGGAGAAAATGACGAATATCTCGTAAATTTTGCGAAACAATACCTATCGAAAGACAGTAGCATAAATTTCTTTATCTTCGGACACCGTCATATCATGCTCGATCTTATGTTGAGTCGTACCAGCCGAATTCTTATTCTGGGCGATTGGATACATCATTACTCTTATGCTGTCTTCGATGGTGAGAATATGATTTTATGTCAGTTTGAAAATTTGTAAAAGCCAAAAAAATAAAATTAATTATTTTTTCTTTAATAGAAATCTCCCAGATAGATATACTTTCTTAAATTTGCAACGCAAAAATAAAAATTTAAAGATGGACGATCATCATTCATACGATTATTAACTCCGGCAGGAATTCATGAGAGAGTTCCGCCCGGAAAATTATGGGAGGAACGAAAATGAGAAATTTTATTATTGGGACCAATGGTCTCACCTCTGTTGAGAAACAAGTAGCTAACTGCTGGATAAATGTTGAAATACCAACTCAAGAAGACATCAGATACCTTACCGAAGAACTTAAAATACCCCATTCATTTATTCATGATATCGAAGATGTAGACGAACGCCCTCGCATAGAATATGAGAATGACTGGCAACTGATTATAATACGTATACCCATACGGAATAATAACGAAGATACACCTTTTTATACCATACCTTTAGGAATAATTTTCAAAGATGATGTCATAACGACCCTTTGTTATTATAAGACCGAAATGATTGCCGATTTTATCTCATACAACAACCACAAAGGTATCGGATTCAGTAATAAATTCGACCTGGTGCTCAAACTCCTGCTTTCTTCAGCCGTCTGGTATCTCAAATACCTGAAACAACTGAATAACTGTATACGATCTTGTGAAAAAGAGCTGGAAAAATCCATAAAAAACAGAGAACTGCAATCATTATTGAAAATCGAAAAATGTTTCGTTTATTTCATTACGGCACTCAAAGGAAATGCCATCTTACTTACACGTATAAAAGGAAGGGCCGGCATCGATTCAGACCTTCTTGAAGATGTCGAAATTGAAATGAAACAGGCTTTGGAAACGGCTAACGTACATAGTGATATTCTCTCGGGCATGATGGATGCTTATGCCTCGGTTATCGGAAATAATATGAATAATATTATGAAGCAACTCACGCTCATCTCGATCATCATGATGATACCCACTCTAATAGCCAGTTTTTATGGAATGAATGTACCTAATGCTTTACAAGATAATCCTCATGCAATAGCCATTATCCTATCAATTTCACTGATTGTATCAGCTGCTTGTGCCTGGTTATTTAAACTCAGAAAAATATTATGAATAAAATAATAAACCTCCTGTAAATACACAATCCGGTTAATTCAAAAATATAAAAGTCTCTATAACAACACTTCATAAAAGAACTACGCCCTGATACAGAATTGTATCAGGGCGTAATTTCTTTCCTTAGAATAGAACCTATACGGTGATTCATTTCTCACCAGCAGTTTTTATTATTAACATTTCGAAAGAATTTCCTGAGTATCCGAAGCAATCATGTATTCCTCGTCGGTAGGAATAACGACAACTTTGACTCTCGAATCGGGGGTACTGATTATAGTCTCGGTACCTCGTATTTTTGCATTTAATATCGTATCTATTTTAATACCCATAAATTCGAGTCCCTGGCAAGCGACTTCTCGAGTCTTCGTCTGGTTCTCACCGACTCCGCCGGTAAATACGATTATATCCACACCTCCCATAGCGGCGGCATATGCCCCTATGTACTTACGGATACGATAATCATACATATTCAAAGCTAAAATAGCCCTCTCGTGGCCGTTAGCCACAGCAGCCTCTATCTCACGCATATCGGACGAAACGCCAGACACCCCCAGTACACCGCTTTTTTTATTCACCAAATTAGAAAGGCCGGCAGCATCCAGGTTCTCCTTTTCCATAATATAAGAAAGCGCCCCCGCATCTATATCACCCGAACGAGTGCCCATCATCAGGCCTTCGACCGGAGTCAACCCCATAGAAGTATCAACCGATTTACCATCTTTTACGGCTGTAATGGAACCACCGTTTCCGATATGACAAGTTATAATTTTTTGAGACTCATAAGGTACACCCAAAAATTCGCAAGCACGGCGCGAAACATACCGATGACTCGTACCATGGAAACCATAACGTCGTATCGCATATTTTTCGTACAATTCATAGGGTATACCATACATATATGCGTATTTAGGCATAGTCTGATGGAAAGCCGTATCGAATACAGCAACTTGGGGAACCTGAGGAAGAATCGCTTCTACAGCATCAATCCCTTTCAAATTGGCCGGGTTATGTAAAGGTGCGATATCGATACAGGCAACAATCATATCTTTTACCTCTTGAGTAATCAATACCGACTGATTGAACTTCTCACCACCATGTACGACACGATGACCTACAGCCTCTATTTCCTCCAAAGAGCTTATACAACCATATTTATCACTGGTGAGGGTGCTCAGAATAAAATCTATACCGACTGTGTGTTCCGGGATGTCCTTTTCGAGAACAACCTTTTCTCCATTCGGCAAAGTCAATTTCAAAAAAGATCCGGGCAATCCGATCTTTTCAACGCCACCTTGCGCCAATACTTCTTTTGTATCGGTATCGAATAATTTATACTTTATCGAAGACGATCCGCAATTCAATACTAAAACTTTCATAAATCGTGTGCTTTTAGTTCGTTATTAATTCCCCTACCGGATTATTTTTTTAATCCGATAGCCTGATTTGCCGTAATTGCTACCATCTTATAGATATCATCTACAGAACATCCCCGGGATAAATCGTTAACCGGTGCGGCAATACCTTGTAAAATAGGACCTACAGCCTGAGCACCAGCTAATCTTTGCACCAGTTTATAGGTAATATTGCCGGTTTCGAGAGAAGGGAATACCAACACGTTTGCTTTACCGGCAATATCACTTTGAGGATCTTTAAGCGCAGCAACCGAAGCAACGATAGCAGCATCAGCTTGCAATTCGCCGTCGATCATTAAAGTCGGATCCATTTCACGGGCGATTCGAGTAGCTTCTACCACTTTATCTACCTTTTCATGTTTCGCACTACCTTTAGTAGAAAAACTCAACATAGCGATACGAGGTTCAAACCCACAAATCGTACGCGTCGTATGCCCGGTAGATACAGCAATTTGCGCCAATTCAGCAGCTGTAGGATCGGGCAAAACCGCACAATCGGCAAATACCAGCAACCCATTTTCACCGTACTCATTTTTAGGCAAAAACATCAAAAACGCACCTGAAACAACGCTCACTCCCGGAGCCGTTTTTACAATTTGGAATGCCGCCCGTAAAACATCTCCGGTAGTATGTCTGGCCCCAGCCACTTCTCCGTCGGCATCACCGCTCTTTATCATCAAGCCGGCAAGAAACAAAGGATCGGTAACTAATTTACCGGCCTCTTCTACTGTCATGCCCTTTTTCTTACGGAGTTCGTATAAAAGCTCCGCATATTCTTGTTTTTTCCCATGTTTCTCAGGATCGATAATAGTCGTTCTCCCGATATTCGATAATCCGAATTTTTCGGATAATGCCATAATTTCAACCGGATCGCCGATTAATATTACATCAGCAACCCCATCCGCGACAATTCTGTCCGCTGCCTTTAACGTTCTTTCTTCAGTTCCTTCGGGGAGCACAATGCGCTGTTTATTTGCTTTAGCGCGCTCGATAAGTTGGTTTATCAATTCCATAATGACCTGGGAATATTTTAAATATTTAACATTATTCTTTTTATTTCGAGACAAAATTACAAATAAAATGCCATATAGAGATAGCAATTTTAAATAAATATTTCAATCCCGACATATCAAATTATATATATTTATAATTGCGATTTTTTATTTTTAAAAATCTTCAATTAGACATAGATTAAAAAATATCTCAGTATTTTATCCGAAGTAAGACACTTTTAACACATCAAGGATAGTAAAATCTACAAAATATTGAAATCTAATTATATACAGAATAAATTATTTATATAAATTTGTATCGGTTAACCTGCTTAAAGCATGTCCGTTAATATATGAGGTGCATTATACGATTTCAATTGATTTTTGTTATCATTTTTTTTACCGGTTTATTTATGCCCGTAAAACTATCATGTGCACCGTCGGCCGATATAAAACATTTTAAATATCCCGATGGCTATATTTCTTTTTTGTACCTCGACTCGATAGGCACCGAAACTTTCCGATATGGAATAACAGACGACCCAATAGAGCTATATACTTCTATATATCTTCCCGGCGACAGCACCGACTTTCCCGAAAATACTCATAAAAAATTAAGAATAGTATATTGCATGACCATGAAACAGCAATTAGACAATGCTTTATCACGGTGTAATGAAATAATGAAAAAATTCAGAGCAGCTCCTGAAACCTACGATAAAGAATATTTTCTCTATTTTTCAGGTTTATTATATGCGAATATTTACATTTCGAAAAAAAAATTCCCGAAGGCCTGGAGAGCTTTGAAAGAAGTCGAAGCTAACCTACCCTATCATTATCACCTTGCTTATGAAGAAACTCTTATAAGATACTATTACAATAAGGGAGATATACCTAAAGCACTAAATACCATCGACGAAGTGCTACGTTATACTCCAGGCAACATTCCACTCCTGTTATACAAGGCTAAAATATTCGAAGAGACAGGCGATTTAAAAAAAGCAAACCGATATATAAAAGAAATATGTAATACGCAAGACTCTCTGATTTATGAATACGGAAAACTTTTGGCGAGAAACAACGACAAAAACAATCCGGAAAAAGAAGGGAGTCAAAAAGATATTCTGCATTCTATCATTCTCCTATTGATTTTATTAAGTTTTTTCATTATAATACCTTATATACACCAAAAAGTATCAAAATCGGGGATTTCCCATGAAACAAAAAAAATACCATCTCCGAAAACGAATATTCTTACTTCAAAAGAAAACGAAATAAGCAATGAAGAAATACTTTTTAAACGCATCGAGAAGATCGTTAAAGAAAAAGAATTATTCAGAATACCCTCTTATACGATCGATGATCTGAGTCTCGAACTTTGTACAAATCGGTCATATATTTCACGAAGTATTAATAATTGTACTGGCAAAAATTTCAATCAATGGATTAATCAACTACGTATCGAAGATGTATTATCACGATTAAGTAACTTAGAAAATATTTCTTTAAAAAATGTGGCATCCGACGCCGGATTTGCCTCATTATCGACATTTAATCGTGCATTTACAACACAAACCGGGACTTCTCCTCGTAAATATATAGAAAATATAAAATCAGAGAAATAAACCACTCCGAAGGTCTTCAAATCGTATATTTTTTTAGTCAAATTGTAAAATAATACACAAAATACTATTAATCAATATGTTATAAAATATTTTTTTAATTGATCATAAAGCTTGTTTTTAGGACATCATAAAAAACTAATTCTCCAATTTTATAAATTTGTAGCAGAAAAACCGGAAATCCGGGAATATAATCACAATTAAACAACATCTGTTATGAAAGAATTATTGGAAAAAATTTACAGTGAATGGGATGCATTTGCAAAAGATGCGGATGCATTGGTAACTAAAGGGAATAAATCAGCCGGACAAAGAGCCCGCAAAACATCTCTTAATATCGCCGCATTATTAAAAGAATTCCGTGCCGTTTCTATCGAAGAATCAAAAAAATAACACTTATTCTTCAATTTATCCGCCGATACTCTTTTTTAGAGAAAACATATAATGGATAAAAAACGAAAGGTATAAATTCTTATTCGGGGTAAGACTGAAAAAAAAATATAGTCCAGAACGTATAATCACGAAAGTGTGATATGTTTACGTTCCGGTCTTTGTTGGGATTTAACGGTCTTCCCCGTTTTTCATATCAATCCCATATAAATCTTTTATAATACGGGCCGAAGCTCCAATATTACCGTATATATAAGATCCCGCGATTTCTCCTGCCTTCGACATAACAGATGTATCGGTAAGAAAACGATCCATAATACAATCGAACTCTTCATTACTTTTAATAGTAAAGGAACCGCCACAGGCAAGCAATTCTTTTGCTTCTTTAAACTTCTTATAATTGGGCCCGAAAATAACAGGTATCCCATATACAGCCGCCTCGGGAACATTATGTATACCGGCGCCGAATCCGCCTCCCACATAAGCGACATCCCCATACTTATATATCGAAGACAGTAAGCCGAAACAATCGATAATCAAACAATCGGCTTCCCTGACCGAATTTTCATCTGCCTCAGAATACAATACATACCTGCGCTTCAGCTTTTCTTTTATGTAATCGAGATGTCCCGGATGTATCTCATGCGGTGCAATTACTAACTTCAATTCGGAATGAGCATTCAGATAAGGTATAAAAATATCTTCATCTTTTGGCCACGAACTTCCGGCAATAAGGGTAGTCTTTCCTTCAGAAAACATCTCTACCAATGGTAATGACTTAGAACGACTGCGAATATCTGCCACACGATCGAACCGAGTATCACCTACTACCGTTACACGATCTACCCCGATTTGTGAAAGTAATTCTCGAGAGGGTTCATCCTGCACATATAAGCGGGTAAAATTTCGGAGAACTTTTCTAAAATATCCTCCATAAGGACGAAAAAATATCTGAGAAGGACGGAATATAGCCGATACTATATATGTAGGTATTTCACGTTTTTTGAGCTCATTCAAATAGTTTGCCCAAAACTCATATTTAATAAATATAGCTTGAGAGGGCTTCACAATATCAAGAAAACGACGAACATTTCCTGGAAGATCGAATGGCAAATAACAAATAAGATCGGCTTCAGCATAGTCTTTTCTAACTTCATAGCCTGAAGGAGAAAAAAAAGTCACTAAAATTTTTCGTTCCGGGAAATTGTTCTTGAGAGCCTCGATAATAGGGCGACCTTGCTCGAACTCTCCCAACGATGATGCATGTATCCATATATATCCTCCTTCAGGAACTGCATTTGCCTCCAAATAAGAAAATATTCGCTTGTGCCCGGCACACAACTTCCGCGCTTTTTTATTTTTTACGGAAACCACCGTTACCAAGGTCTTATAAATAAATATACCGAAATTATATAAAGCTTTCATTACGGTTCTTAGCTCATGTATGCCGGACCGATTACCGGACGTTTCATAATATATCTTTTAATTTCTCTTTGTTCTTTACTACATCATTCCGACTTTTCCACGAAAAACTATCGAGGTAAAAACGAACAGTAAGCTGTTGCTGGCTACTTATATTTTCAGACGTGGCATGCAAATTGAAAGAAGCTTTGCAATTGACATATCTGTTATGGAATATATAGCAATAAATATCGGTGCGATTGTAAAATTTAGACCGATAAAACGGATCTCCTTGATTTAACTGACTTCCGAAACTATCATAGAAAGGCATCTGTTCCCCTCCTGCATATAAAGTATTTTTTACACCAATAAAGCGCCATTGCACTTTTAGCTCAGAAATAAATCCCTGAGGATGATGCCAAACACCAATTCCCCGATGCCTCTCCAAACTTAAAAGATAACCGGCTTTTAACGATAATTCGGATAGAGGTGTCAACCTCGCAAAATCAACTCCCACATAAGGGTATAGAACCATATCATCCATTACAGATTGGTCCGGACCCGCATTCTTCGACCTTGCTAAATGATTCATAACAGCATGTCCGCCCAAAAAGAACAGACCAGGTTGCCAACGTCCGCTTCCTACGATTATAAATGCTTCCCGGCGGTTTTCGGTTTGCATTTGTCGCCAGTCGATATAAAGTTCAGCAAAGCCTTTTTTGCCTATATATTGAAATAACGCCCCCATTATATTGGGCCGAAAATAAGTCAACGAATCATATTGCAATACTTCCGGTAACGATTCGATCAGCTGAGTGCGCGGAAAAGCCCCGAAAGACATACAAAAATCGGGCTGTTGGTATCGATAATATGCCGTAAAATCAACCGAAGATTCTCTTTTGTTCGCTCCAAAGGGTTGAATCCAACTGGCTCCGGCCATAATACGATGCTTATTATTCAATACCCCAATACCGATCTCAGGAGAAAGGCGGGTACCAAAAAAGGTTTGAGACAATTGTTTCGAAAATTTATATTCCCGATTATCAAAAAACCCCGTAAAATCGACATTCCAAAGTAGATCCTGGGCTCCTATCTTCCCGAATGGGAGAGTTAACAAAAAGACCGTTATATATATATACCGTCTCATCCTAACGTTTCTATTGCTTTTGAAAGCCTTTTCAGCGTTTCTTCCTTACCCAGTATCGACGTAATATCAAACATTTGAGGTCCTTTTGATTCACCGACCAATGCAAGGCGGAAAGCATTCATTATATTGCCCAAATGATATCCTTTATTTTCAATCCATTCTTTTACGATTATTTCGGCAGTTTCTGCATTTTCGAAATCTTCAATTTCATTCAATATACCGGTAAGTTCGGTCAGTAAAAGAGCACTATCTTCTTTCCAACGCTTTTTTACTGTCTTTTCATCATAACTTGTAGGGGCAACAAAAAAGAAGTAGGATTGATCCCATAATTCCTTTACAAAATTTATACGTGATTTCATCACGGCCACTACTTTTACGACCTTCTCACGATCTGTATCTATTCCTTTAGCTTTCAGCTCAGGAATAAAAAGGTCGGCCAGTTCTTCATTACTTTTAAGTTGTATATATTTATGATTGAACCATTTTCCTTTTTCATAATCAAATTTAGCACCGCTACGACTACAACGATCCAAAGAAAACAATTTAACTAATTCATCCATCGACATGATTTCCTGATCGTTTCCCGGATTCCAACCCAATAAAGCCAAAAAATTCACGACAGCTTCCGGCAAGTATCCCGATTCTCTATACCCCGAAGAAATATCTCCGGTTTTAGGATCTTTCCATTCCAACGGAAATACCGGGAAGCCTAAACGATCGCCATCCCGCTTACTTAACTTCCCGTTACCATCGGGTTTCAACAACAGGGGCAAATGAGCAAATCTCGGCATCGTATCTTCCCATCCGAGACTTCGATACAATAAAACATGCAAGGGCGCTGATGGCAACCATTCTTCTCCCCGTATTACATGTGTAATCTCCATCAGATGATCATCTACAATATTAGCCAGATGATATGTAGGAAGATTATCTGCAGACTTATACAATACCTTATCGTCAAGGATTGTCGAGTTTATGACAACTTCTCCCCGTATAAGATCATTTACCAAGATATCCTCTCCCGGCTCGATCTTTATGCGTACGACGTATTGTTCTCCTTCTCCGATAAGCCGTTTTGTTTCTTCATCACCCAACGTAAGAGAATTACGCATTTGCAAACGAGTTGAAGCGTCGTATTGAAAATTAGGAATTTCCTTTCGCTTGGCTTCCAGTTCTTCCGGGGTATCGAATGCAATATACGCCTTTCCTGCTTCAAGCAACCGATCGACATATTTACGATAAAGATCCTTTCTTTCCGACTGTCGATACGGAGCATACTTGCCTCCGTAACTTACTCCTTCATCGAAATGTATGCCCAACCATTCGAGCGCCTCAATTATATAAGCTTCAGCTCCCGGAACAAAACGGTGCGAATCGGTATCTTCGATACGTAATACCATATCACCCCCATGCTGCTTAGCAAACAGATAATTATATAATGCTGTTCTTACTCCACCGATATGCAATGCTCCGGTTGGACTCGGTGCGAAACGTACCCTCACTCTTCTTTCTGACATAATTTTTTTAGTTCTTTGAAAACACGACAAAATTAACTCTTTTTTTTGATTTTCTACCTTATATTATAAAAAGAGTAATCTACCGAATATCAGGCATCCAATTCTCCCAGTATCTTTTTTAATTCTTCGTCGGTCTCAAATAATTTTTCTTTACAAAAACGCAACAACGCCAAAGATCTCGAAGTATATTCTTTAAGATCGTCGATACTGCATTCTTCATTTTGAATGCGCGCAACGATTCCCTCTAGTTCAGCGATCGCCTCAGTATAGGTTTGTTTTTTTTTCTCTGCCATAATTATTTTATTTTACTTTGTTTTATATCAGATATATCCGACTGTATTTCACCGTCAGGAAAAAGCGTAATAATCGAATCTCCAACAGTAAGATCCGAAACCCGCCGTACAATCTTCCCCTCTTTTAAAGTCAGTGTATAACCTTTTTCAAGTAATCTCAAAGGAGATGAATATTCGATCGTCCCTGATATCATTTCAAGCCGTTTTTTTTCTTTATCGAGAAAAAAGGGTATCTCTGACCGCAGCCGCTCACGAAACAAAAATAAACGAGAATTCTCATCACCTATTCTGTCCTTTACAGCCTGAAGAAAAATATGAGACATATGTTGTAACCGCACTTTGGTTCCCGACAACAAAACTTCCGAAAAGCGTACGGTATCAGTTTGCAAACGCTGGCAGCGTACCTTTTCCTGTATCAAGCGTTGCTGTACAGACACCGGAACAAAGCGACTCATTCTCTCGAGCTTTTGTTTTTCTGATATAATCTTACTCCTTATGTCTTGAACCAAAATTTCTTGTAACCGTATTCTTTTCCGATCGGCATCCTCAGCTTTCGAAATCAGCCACTCAGCTGCTGCCGTAGGTGTTTTTACACTAACATTAGCAACTGAATCGAGTACGGTCGTATCCCTGTCATGACCGATACCGGTAATTACCGGCAACGGAAACTGTGCTACATGCAACGCAAGCAAATAACTATCGAAACAACTTAGCTCTGAAGTAGCCCCTCCTCCTCTTAAAATTGCAACCCCATCGAAATCATCAATCCGGGTATAAATCCGCTCAAGAGCTGAAATTACAGAATTCTGAGCTTGTTCTCCCTGCATAGTGGCTTGAAACAATACCGGATAAAAACAATATTTATAAGAGTTATACTGTAACTGATGCATAAAATCGCCATAACCGGCAGCCGTACCCGAACTGATAACCGCTATCCGCTGCGGCAATACCGGCCATTCGAGGTCTTTATTCATGTCGATGACCCCTTCGTCGGTAAGCTTTTGCAATATTTCGGCCCTGTGCCGGGCCATATCTCCTAAAGTATAAGAAGGATCTATATCATGTACAGTCAAACTGTATCCGTAAAGTTCATGTATATCGAGACTGACTTCTACCAATACCTTTATTCCCGGAACAAACTGCATACCACACTCTTGCTCGAAAAAGGACTTCAATAACGAATAAGTAGAAGCCCAAATCATCCCTCTGGCTTTAGCAATTAGCTGCCCTGTTCCAGGAGATTTTTCAATAAATTCGAGATAGCAATGTCCCGACATCTTATTTTCATGCAGCTCACTTATTTCAGCTCTTATCCAATATCTTTCGGGAAAAGAATCGTTAACCGCTCTTTTCAAAAGTATATTTAACTCAAATAAAGATAATTCGTTCCGTTCCATATATTATTTTGGGAATTATCGTTCTCTTACTATTCAGATATCCGGTATTTCTTAAGAAAACGGTTATCTGTAATAATTCCGCCACCGACAACCGTATCACCTTTATAAAAAACAGCCGACTGCCCCGGGGTGATAGCAGAAGCCAGAGTTGCAAACTTCACAACACATTTATCTCCATCTACTTTAAATAAAGATGCCGGAATCGGCGCACTACGATATCGAATACGAACATCTACCCTTTCTCCCTCTTGGATACCGGCATTTAAAATAACATCGTCTACAAGCATACGAGAAACATCGAGTTCTTCTTTTTTACCCAACCGTATCGTATTTTTATGGGCATTAATTTTGATAACATAAGCCGGATATCCTAGTGCAATCTCAAGTCCTTTACGCTGTCCGACCGTATAAAAAGGGAATCCCTTATGCTGTCCGATCTTTCGTCCGACTTCATCCACAAAATAACCACCGTTTAATCGAGTGGATAAATCGGGAATTTCTTGCAAAAGAAAATCCCGATAATCTTTTTCGATAAAACAAATTTCCATACTTTCTTTCTTCTCTACCTTTTCTTTAAATCCCCGTTTCAGCACATATTCTTTTATCTGCTCTTTGGTAATACCTCCTAAAGGAAATAAAGTACGACCCAGCTCTTTTTGCCCCAAACGCCAAAGAAAATACGACTGATCTTTGAGAACATCTAACCCGCATTTGAGCAGATAACCATTTGCGCCCTTTTCAATGCGTGCATAATGCCCCGTAGCGATTTTATCACAACCATATTCGTCAGCAGCCTGCATTAGATAACGCCACTTAAAATGCAGATTGCACATAACACAGGGATTAGGGGTGCGTCCTTGTAAATATTCATCCATAAAATTCTGGATAACAGTACTTCTAAAATCTTCCCGTACATCATAAGTATAATGCGGAATTCCCAGCTTTCGGGCAAGGGCTCGAGCTTCGAGAACATGGTTCGGGTCGGTTTGCCCCGGCGTAGAAAAATGGCCCGGTAAGTCATGCATACGCAACGTCATCCCGATTACATGATATCCTTTTTCCTGTAAAAGCATACAAACAGCAGAACTATCGATTCCGCCACTCATCCCGACTAATACTTTACGTTCACATGGAGTATTACTGCTATCCATTTTTCTTTATTATCTTTAAAAACAAAAGTACGAAAAAAAATAAACTAAGGGACATTTATTTTTACAAGTGATAAATACAGAAATAGATTCACTAAATACATTTCTCTCATCTAAAATAGGTTCCCCACCATAGAGATAACTCTGGCATTCGGATAAATAACTCCTTACGGCAGTTACCGTAAAATAAAACTGAATTATTAAAAACCGATGCAACCTATAGAATAAATACTATATTTGCCGAAAATTTTATTCAATGAATACAAAAGTAAAAGGATATACTTTGGGAGCGATTGCCGCAGCGACATACGGAATGAATCCGCTGTTTGCCCTTCCTTTATACAAAACTGGCATGGATCCCGATTCGGTACTATTTTTCAGATATCTTTTTGCCATCCCCATATTAGGTATTATGATTAAGGCAAGGGGCCGTAACTTCAAACTCAAACAGAAAGAAATCGTACCGCTTATCATCATGGGGTTACTCATTGCTCTCTCCTCCCTCACTCTTTTTCAGAGCTATAATTACATGGATGCCGGTATCGCTTCTACGTTACTTTTTGTTTATCCGATCATCGTTGCTCTGATTATGGCTTTCGGATTTAAAGAAAAATTAACACTACAAACTTTTTTATGTATTTTATTGGCATTAGGAGGTATCGCCCTTCTTTACAAAAGCAGTGACGGCTCTACTCTTAGCCTTATCGGGACAATACTGGTATTGGTCTCGGCGTTGTCCTACGCGATTTATATTGTTGGAGTAAATCAGTCGACCCTAAAAAATGTCGCAACCCTAAAACTCACATTTTACGTATTGCTTTTCGGGCTCAGTTTATTTTTGGTGAGGGTCGATTTCGGGAAAAGCCTATATATCGTCGATAAATGGTATTTATGGGGAAACCTCCTTGCTCTGGCGATTTTTCCTACTGCCATCTCCTTTCTGTGTACGACAAGTGCCATTCAATATATCGGTTCTACTCCAACAGCGATTCTCGGAGCTTTAGAACCGGTCACCGCCGTTTTTTTCGGCGTTACTTTATTCGGAGAAACTTTAACACCCAGAATATGCTGCGGAATATTGTTGATTATCTTGGCCGTTACCCTTATTATAGCCGGCGGCAATATTACCACTTATCTGATTCGGTTCAGGAAACTGTTTCCTAAACTTCCCCTAAAAAAGAAGAAACGCTTTTAAAGAAGGATATAACACGAACCGGAAGTATATATAAATTATTCTATCGCAACCGATCGATAATCCCCCGCTTATAATCACTCAAAAGAAAAGGATCCTGAGAGAGCGGATAATTATATATCGTATTCCGTTGAAAAGTTAGCGCACTATTATGTTCCGAAAGTTCGATTCGCATAATATAAGGGGTATTATTTACAAACTCGATATAAATACTGTAATAAAACTTATATCCGTTTCCCTGCTCTCGCGATAAAGCGAAGCCATTATCGGTTTTCTCCAAATACTCCCATCCGGTTACCGCAGAAAAATCGTCATTGGAAATCACATCGTCAAAAACATACTCCATACCGTTATGCAAGATAAGCAATAATCTGTCGGAATGTAATGTAGTTTCATCTTTATCCCGTTCGGGAGTCATTGCAACCGGAGATAAAACCGCTATATGCGTTTTATCGTAAGAAAGGCTATCAACTACCGCAAAGTAATTCGAAACCGTTTTTCCCCATAAATTAAAATAACCTCCATAACAGGAGGGGCATTTTTCTATATCTATTGTATCGGAGACGTTACAAATAGTATCCCTAACCTCAGAGGCAAATGTAGAAGAAAAACAAAATACTAAAAATATAATCGTTTTTACCGGCATCGACTACACATTATTCGATTAATAAATTAAAACAAAGCTAACATTTTTATCCGGGAAATTTCACACTAAAGCCATTAATTTCACAAGATTATGATATTTTTATTTCATAATTCATTATCTAAAACAAATTAAATGCATACCTTAACTCGTAAGATTTTTCTAACAAATAAAAAGTCCTTACAACCTTCTATTGTAAGGACTTTAAGAGAGCGGGAAACGGGACTCAAACCCGCGACCCTCAGCTTGGAAGGCTAATGCTCTATCAACTGAGCTATTCCCGCAATAATAAAGAGTTTTCTCTTTTTTTGTGGGCGAAGATGGATTCGAACCACCGAAGTCGTAAGACAGCAGATTTACAGTCTGCCCCATTTGGCCACTCTGGTATTCGCCCTTTTTCCAATTGCGGAGCAAAGGTAGGAAATTTATTTTAACTTACAAACAAAATCATGCATTTTTATTGCCGTAATGGCTGCTTCAACTCCCTTATTCCCATATTTTCCTCCGGCCCTATCCAAGGCTTGTTGCATATTATCGGTTGTTAAAACACCGAAAATAAAAGGCATACCAAATAAAGTATTCAACTTCGTGATACCGGTCGTTACACCCTGACATACATAATCGAAATGAGGCGTATCTCCTCTTACCACACATCCCAGTACGATAACTGCATCTGGAGCATAAGTTTCGGCCATTTGTTGAGCTCCAAAAGTAAGTTCGAACGTGCCAGGAACCCGGGCAAGTAATATATTCTCACTTTTAACTCCATGTTTTTCCAATGCGTCGCAAGCGCCTTCCAGCAATTTTTCAGTAACATCCGAATTCCATTCGGCACAAACGATAGCTACACGCATTTTCGATGCATCGGGTACTTTTTCAGGATCATAAGACGATAAGTTCTGATAAGCAGTTGCCATAAATAATTACAGAATTTATATTATAATTAAATCGATAAGGCATAAAAAAAGGCTGCCCTATTGTACAAAGGTAGCCTTTTTATCACAGATACGAAAATCTGTTATATCTTATTTAGTTTTGGCCTCGGCACGATCGATATATTTATCGATATCGCGAGCCATTACAGATTTCGGATATTTCTCTTTAATAGTCTGATAAGCTTTTAAAGCTTTGTCATATTTATTTTGCTTTTCGAATACAGTCGCAGCTTTTTTCAAATAAATCGGACTAAGAACTTCATTATCGGCTTTCTTTGCCGCTTTTTCAAAATAGCCGATCGCATCGTCCAACTTATCCATATTTACATAACAGTCACCAATAGTACCGATAATAGATGGAGCAATATACTCTTCATCGGCATCGAATTTTTTCAGGTAATCGATAGCTTCATCATATTTACCGAGATTATATAAACTTATCCCTGTATATGCTGCGGCAAGATTACCTGCATTTGAAGAACTATAATCATCGGCAATCGCTTTGAAACCGACAAAATCAGATCCGTTACCATCGATAGCTAACTGAAACGAATCTTTTTCGAAATAGAATACGCCTTTGAACATTTCTGCCTCTGCTTTTTCTTCTCGGGGCAAAGCATAAAAATGATGTATAGCAATAGCTGCCGAAACGACAATCACGATTGCTAATACAACCAATAAAATAGGTTTCTGATACTTTTGGATAAATTGCTCGGAATTCGAAAGAGCGGCATTCACTTTGTCTAATTCGTCAATTTCTTTCTTTTCTTGTGACATATTTATTTGTTTTTTTATTTCATTTCCTCTTCGGGTCCGTGATAAATCGGTTGACAAAAGTAATTTATTTCTCTATATAAATAAAATTTCCAACATTTTTTTTTACTCTACCGCCTTAATATCTTGTTTTTAGCCTGTTTTTACAAAATACGTCGACGAAAAATAAAAAACTTTATGTACGTTTGTATCCCAAAACGAGTCTGATATGATCCTGAATCGCCTATCTATTGTTAACTTCAAAAACATCGCTCAGGCAGAACTACATCTGTCTGCAGGCATCAATTGTTTTTTGGGCAATAATGGTATGGGAAAGACAAACCTGCTTGACGCAGTTTATTATCTTTCGTTTTGCAAAAGCAATACCAATGTCATCGATTCACAAAATATCCGTCATAATGAGGATTTTTTCATGCTGCAAGGTAATTATGACAGAGACAATGTTCCGGAAGAAATCTATTGCGGGCAAAAAAGAAAACAGAAAAAACAATTTAAACGAAATAAAAAAGAATACGAAAGACTATCCGACCATATAGGATTCATTCCGTTGGTTATGGTTTCTCCGGCCGATTCGGAACTAATCAGGGGAGGGAGTGAAGAAAGACGTAAATTTCTCGATCTCGTTATATCTCAGTTCAATAAAGAATATCTCAACCTACTTATCCGTTACAATAAAGCTTTAGCTCAACGCAATGCATTACTGAAACAAGAAATTACCGAAAACTCTTTATATGAAATCTGGGAAGAGCAAATGATGCAATACGGAAGTTCCATTTACCGATGCAGAAAGGCTTTTCTGGAACAATTTATTCCTGTCTTTCAGGAATTTTATTCCTACATATCTTCAGATAATGAATCGGTTGAACTACGGTATAATTCAGATATAGAACGAGGCAACCTCATGGATCAACTTTCCTCGGTGCGAAATAGAGATCTCATTTTAGGTTATTCGACAAGGGGAGTACACCGAGACGACCTTGAAATGAGTCTCGGTGAATACCCAATGAAACGAATCGGTTCACAAGGGCAAAATAAAACCTTTTTGGTCGCACTCAAACTGGCTCAATTCGATTTTTTAAGTAGAAATGGAACAACTACTCCCATCCTTTTACTGGACGATATTTTCGATAAACTCGATTCAAAGAGAGTCGAACGCATTATTCAACTGGTTTCGGGAGAACGTTTCGGACAAATTTTTATCACTGACACCAACCGAAAATATCTCGACGAAATTATTCGCCATACGGGAAATGATTATCACCTTTTCTCGGTCTGTGAAGGAGAAATTACCAAATTAGAGGAGGTCTGATTATGGAACGAAAAGACGCAGAACCGATCGGTGAAATCATCGCAAAATTATTAAAAGACCAAAACCTCGAAACAAAAATAAATGAGACAAGAGTTATCAAAGCATGGGGATCGATTTTCGGGAACACGGTAGCCAGTTACACAACTGGTCTTTCGATCAAAAATAAGATACTATATGTAAAACTTTCTTCGTCAGTCTTACGAAACGAGCTTTCTATGAGTCGTAATATCCTCATCGAAAGACTGAACAATCATGTCGGCTGCGAGGTTATTACAAATATAATTTTCAAATAAAAATTAGACGATGCAAACATTTGATTTTAAACATATTCTTCCATTACAAATAAGATTCAACGATATCGATGCCTTGGGGCATGTCAATAACTCGGTTTATTTTTCATTTTACGACCTCGGCAAATCATCCTATTTCGAAGCTGTAGAAAAAGGCCCTATCGACTGGAGAGCGACAGACATTGTTATAGCTAATGTACACGCCGATTTTCTGGCTCCGATATTTATGCACAACAAAATCGCCGTACGTACAGCTGTCGCTGAAATAGGGAATAAAAGCCTGCGTATGGTACAACAGATCATAGATACCGATAAGGGAGATATAAAATCGGAATGTACGACGATTATGGTAGGATTCGATCCTAAAACTTCAGAAGCAAAAGAAATATCGAATGAATGGAGATCGAAAATTTCTCTGTTTGAAGAAAGAGATGTTAACCGGATACATTAATACGGAGGGAATTACTCACAATGATGATCGTTCAGAATTTTTATTTCGGGTTTCATTACCGCCAAACGTCCGTTCTGTACATATAAAAGAAAAGAATATTCATAGAAAATCCCGTGTAGATCATCGCTTACGCTGTATACACCGAAGAAACGACAAATTGGCTTTCAGCATTGATAAATCCGTAACGCCGATGTATAAAGCGGAGTAAATAAACATTACCGTTAACATCTACATATTGCCAATGCTTTCTTTTCTGTACAGGATATAATTTTATTCCCTTCTCTCTTTTTACAAGAAAATAAGAAAATGCCAAAACACAGAATAACCAATTTATTTTTATACATACGATTACACCGCACTCCTGTTATTTTACACTTGAATGATCACTAATTACTCTGAAATAATAAGGAGTTCCAGTTACAGCATTCGACTGATAATCGTTACTTACTCTTTCATACTGCGGATTGATTGTAAAACGGCCTTTTTCATTTATAAATCCGACCTGTTTGCCAACAAAAACCGCCGCCCGATCTCCAGTAAAAGGTAATGCAGCAGAAAACTGCCTTTTTATACGTACTTTTCCGTTTTTATCTACATATCCCCATTTCCCACTAATCAGAACCGGAGCCCGGTTATGCCCGAAGAAATTCATTGTTTTTTCATATATCGGCTCTATCTTTATTTTTCCCCGGCTATCACACCAACCCCATCTCCCATTTTGTTCAACAGCATACCATTCATCATCGCACCTCATATTCGAGAATTCAGGCTCTATTACAATTTTCCCATTTTCGTCAATCACCCCATATTTCCCGTTTTCACAAATAATCGCTCTTTTATTCCGAAAAGAAAAAGCATCGTTATATTTAAAATCGACAACTGTATCTCCATTTACATCGATATATCCCCATTTTCCTTTCCGGTTTTTTACCGCTGCTTTACCGTTTGAAAAATTTTTTACAGCCGAAAATTGTGTATTTATTACCGTCTCTCCTTTACTATTTACAAATCCCCATAATCGGCCGTTCTGACGATCTTTAATCGAATACGCAGCCAAACCTTCTCTAAAAATACGCACCTCATATGCTTCTCTTAATGTCATTTTAAGTTCACCTTTCCGATTTATGGCACAAGGCGCTTCCCCTCTTTTAACAACCCAAGCAAAACCTTCGCTAAAGGTAGTAGCACTTTTATATACGGCAGGAATCACAAACGAGCCGTCATTTCCAATAAATCCGTATAATTTTTCATGTACTCCTGTTCTTACCAGGGCAAGATCCTCCCTTATCAAAGAAGCTTCTTGAAAATTACCCCGAAACAACTCGTCATCTCCGGAAGTAATATAATTACATGTATCTTCCGACCATACAGGTACTTCCGAGAAGTTATCGACACGACCAGTCTGTTTCGATCCACAAGAAATAAAAAAGATACAAACTGCTAAAAACAAAAAAGATTTAAGTAAATTCATAATTTCAACCCTTTCACTTAGAATTAAAGGGGAGCCTTATATACGACATCCGATTACACCTTTAAAACCACCTCGACACAAAGATATGATTTTATCGTTTCCTTAATAAAAAAGCGGTGAATAAAATGTATCTATTCACCGCTTTTTATCTATTCTTACTAATCACACTAACTTTATAGTTTCGTCTTTATCATAAGTCTCGATGTGACGATTACGCTTTTCTTCGAGTATCTCGTTTACCGCAATCAAGATTCCCGATTCCTCGACATTTCCGAATTCATCATTAATCGCAGTTCCGAACATTTTCATCATAGGAGATAATCCCATATAAGCATTTACTAAAGGGGGTATATTATATCCCAACGCCCTCACCTGCTGATTAAGAATTTTATAGTCTTCCTGAAAATCTTCATTACAGAATATTTTCGACATTTCCTCCACATCCATATTTGTTTTTAACGGAATGCGCGGCCATACAAGATGATCGCGATCCGGGAAGTGCTTATTCAGAAAATAAAGAATCATATTACGACCTTCGATCGAATAACTCGGATACATCGTCACCTTACCGAAAAAATATTTTAATTGAGGATAATCGACCGTAAGCGCTCCAAGACCATCCCAAAGATTATCCAAAGCAAATAACCCTTTCGATCCAGCACGTGTCGACTGATATTCGAGTGTCACAAAAGACCTTCCTAACTCGAGGGTATAAGGCATATATTCGTCGATAAAACGTTGCGAAAAATCGAACATATGAGAAGTTGCGATAATAGGCCTTCCCTGTTCGTCATACCGTACATTTTCTCCTAAAATAAACCGGTAACCACCGATGATCTCCTTCATTTCGGGATTCCAAACGATTAATTGCTGACATGGGACATCCATCGTATCGAATTCATCGATATCGACCGAGGCTCCTGTTCCACCACCAGCTGCGCGGAATGCAATCTCACGTAAACGCCCTATTTCCTGCAAGGTATTAGGCGCATTATAACAATCGAGTATATAAATTTCGTTATTGGCCTTTCGGGTAGAACGCAAAAAACGCTCCGGAGTAAGTTCGGAAATGATCAGTTCTTTGTCTATCGGCGCGATTATATTTTCCATAACACTACGGATTTACCTATCATTTTAACGCATACACTATATCTTTCACTTCTGAAGCCCACTGTCCTAAAGTCTTCGACTTATCGAAAGTTTGCCAGGGTATAGGTTTCCCAATGTGTATTCTAAATGTCTTATTTTCACTTTTAAACATTTCGCTAGGCAAATATATCATTTCTATATTGAATTTTATTCCTAAACTCTTTCTTATTTTTGCTAACCGATAAAAAAATGCAGAATTGCGACCTTCAAAATATAACGGAATTACATCACGCTGATATTGAATCGTTTTGGCAATAAAATTCTTTTTCCATTCAAGATCACAGATCCCTCCGGGCTGCAAACGTGAAACAAGACCGGCCGGAAATACAAATATTTGGTCTTCGGATAAATAAGCATCCTGAAGAATATTAGCGGCATCCTTAGCCTGACCTCCATGTTTGTTTATCGGAATAAACACCGAAGCAAGCGGTGCAACGTTCATCAGCAAATCGTTAACGACAAATTTTATTCCAGAATGGTATCTCTTACCAAAAACCGAAACAAGGGCAATGCCGTCGAGCCCCCCCAAAGGATGATTCGAAGCAAACGTAAAACGGCCCTCCGCCGGAATATTCTCTTCGCCTACGATTTCAATCTTCACATTTAATTCATCCAACAATGCAGAAGCAAAATCTACACCTTCCTGGCCATTATATTTACGCAGAATGTAGTTCATACGGTCCTGACAAATGGTCTTTTCAAGAAACCGGTATACAAATCCAGGAATACGCCGACTCACACCGGGGGCTTTCTGCCGGATTACTTTTTCAATATCTATCTGTAAAGGTTCAGACTTCATCTATTTTTCTAAAAAAATAAGCGTACAAAATTACATCAATTTTTTCTATTATTCGCCGCATCAATAAAAATATGTTCCAAATTTCTTTTAATCTTGTCATTTCGGCGTTTTCTTCATTTTCAGAAAACTTTCACAAAAAGATAAGATAATATCTCATAAATACATAAATACCAACGATATACACCATATATAGATTGTTAATAACTTTTCGGTAAAAAATACGCATATTCTTTAATATGAATAAAATAATTATTCATAACTTTACCTGCTAAAAATAGGAACGAATTTATCGGCTTTATAATGATACAACACCCTGTATATCATATACCTGCTTTATTGAACGAATGTATAAATGGCCTCAATATAAACCCAGGCGGCATGTATGTGGATGTTACGTTCGGAGGTGGAGGCCATTCCCGTGCGATTTTATCGAAGCTCGAAAAAAACGGTAGTCTATATGCATTCGATCAGGATGAAGATGCCGAAAAGAATATTATCGAAGATACACGTTTTACTTTTATACGCAGCAATTTCAGATTTCTGAAAAATTTTATGCGTTATCACGATGTAGATCAAATCGATGGTCTTTTAGCTGATTTAGGCGTATCCTTTCACCATTTCGATGATTCGGAAAGAGGGTTTTCTTTCCGTTTCGAAGGACGACTCGATATGCGCATGAATAATCGATCGGGAAAATCTGCTGCCGACATTATCAACGAGTACAATGAAGAAAAACTGGCAGATATTTTTTATTTGTATGGCGAGTTGAAATCATCCCGGCGTATTGCCTCGGCTATCGTAAAAGCCCGCTGTAATAAAAAAATCAACGAAACAGGAGAACTGCTCGACATCATTAAACCTTACATTAATCGTAAGCAAGAAAAAAAAGAACTCGCACAACTGTTTCAGGCTCTGCGTATCGAGGTAAATCATGAAATGGAGGCCTTGCGACGATTACTCGTACAAGCAACCGAATTATTGAAACCAGGAGGCCGTCTGGTGATACTTACCTATCATTCTTTGGAGGACCGAATGGTTAAGAACTATATAAAAACAGGAAATTTCGAAGGTAAAAGCGAAACCGACCTTTACGGGCACATCGCTACCCCCCTGCGGGCAGTAAATACAAAAGTAATCGTGCCTTCGAATGAAGAAATAGAACGTAACCCCCGCTCACGGAGTGCAAAATTACGTATTGCGGAAAAATTATAAACTAAAATTCACAACTCATAAAGGATAATACGAGAATGTCGACTAAAGAACAAAAGCAAGAAACACCCGAACCCGAAATCAGGGAAAAATTCAGAATAAAAAGCTTGTTCCAGGGCCGGTTCATTTCAAATGATTTCCTCATCAGGCAATGGAAAAATATATTACTTATCGTTTTTCTCATCCTCGTATATATCAGCAACAGGTACACCTGTCAACAAAAAATTGCAGAAATCGGTAGTTTACAGAAACAATTGACAGATATCCGATATGAAGCCCTGACACTATCTTCTGAATTAATGGGAAGCAGCCGGCAATCTCAAGTAAAAAAATTAATCGAAACAAAGGGGATCCCTCTTGAAGAGGCAAAACAACCGCCCTACAAACTGATGAAAAAATCTGAAAAATGACAGCAGATAAAGGAAACATATTATTCAGGTATTCTATCATCATCGTTATTATACTGTGTATATGCGTTGCTATCGTTTACAGGGCCGGCCGTACATATTTCGTAGAAGGCGAACACTGGCAAAAGAAAGCCGATTCCCTGAAAATCGAAGACGTGATTTTATTACCGAACCGTGGAAATATTTTCGCTACTGACGGGCGACTTATGGCCAGCAGCATTCCACAATATTACCTTTATATCGACTTTAAAGCAGACGGACTCAAACGGGATACGCTCATGAAATATATAGGGCCTCTTAGTAAAGCGTTATCCAAAAAATTCGGAGATCGGTCACCGGCCGGATACGAAGCCCATTTACTGAAAGGATACCGTAAAAAAAGCCGTCAATACCCTATATACGGAAAAAGAGTGTCGTACACCGACATGAAAGAAATACGTAAATTCCCCTTTCTTTCGATGGGTCCAAACAAAAGCGGATTTTATACCAAACGAATGGTAAGACGCATAAAACCATTTAAATCGCTAGCCTCGAGAACAATCGGAGACATTTACGGAGAATATGAAAAAGGAGGGAAAAACGGAATAGAACTGGCCTACGACTCGTTATTACGAGGAATTCCCGGAACCTGCACTAAACAAAAAGTAAGAGGACGTTGGGTAAATATTGCAAATGTAGAACCGGTAAACGGCATGGATATATACACAACCATCGATATAAATATACAAGACATCACAGAAAAGGCGCTTGTCGATATGTTGACTAAAACCGATGCCGAATCGGGAACTGCCGTTGTGATGGATGTAAAAACCGGTGAAGTAAAATCGATCACCAACATCGAGAAAAATTATGCCGGCATATACGCCGAAACGCGTAATCACGCAGTGGCCGACCAACTCGAACCGGGCTCGACTTTCAAGGTCGCTTCGATGATGGTTGCCCTCGATGACGGAAAAGTATCTCCAAATGATACTGTCGATGTGGGCAACGGTATCTTTATGTATGCTAACAGGCGCATGACCGACCACAATGCTAACCACGGAGGCTATCATCGTATCAGTGCTGCTCAGGCAATCTGGTATTCCTCTAATATAGGAATTGCAAAACTGATTCTGAAAGGCTATGGAAACCGTCCTCAGGAATTCGTGGATAAACTATATGCTATCGGATTGAATAAAGCGGTGGATCTTAAAATTCCCGGACAGGGGCATCCGGTGATTAAACATCCCATTAAGAACCGGGATATATGGTGGAAGACCTCATTACCATGGATGTCTTTCGGATATGAAACACAGATACCTCCGATATACACCCTAATGTTTTATAACGCAATCGCAAATGACGGGAAAATGATAAAACCCATTTTTGTAAAAGAAATTCGGAAAGACGGTGTTACCATACAAACAATGAAAACAGAAATCATTAACCCTCATATCTGCAAACCAAAGACACTCGAAATCATACACCAAATGCTGAAAGACGTCGTGACAAAAGGTACGGCCAAAGCGGTATTATCCGATTATGTAAAAATAGCCGGAAAAACCGGAACCGCACAAATTGCACAAGGACAAGCCGGATATAAAGGCAATGGTGTAAAACATCGAGTCTCGTTCTGCGGATATTTCCCAGCCGACAGCCCTCGCTATTCCGCAATAGTCGTTATTACCAATCCTCGCATCGGTTATCCTTCGGGAGGCACCATGTCGGGAGGTGTAGTCAGAAATATCGCAGAACAAATATATGCACAAGGGATACAACCCTCTATCATGCCCGAAGAACCGGATACGATTTATAACTTGCTGCCTTACATCAAGAACGGAAATTTCAAACAAACAGCTTCGGCTTGTGAATTCTTGAAACTGAGATACGAAGACCATGTAAAAGATGAACAATGGACAAAAACATCATCGAATAATAATTCGATACAGCTAAAAGGATTGAAAGTTTCTGATAACCTGATTCCCGATGTAAAAGGGATGGGGGCACGAGATGCCGTTTTCTTGCTGGAAGAAAAAGGATTAAAAGTCTCGGTTTCGGGAAAAGGAAAAGTAGTCGGACAGACATTGCCGCCGGGCAGTCGAGCCGTTAAAGGAGCGACAATCGGTATCGTTTTAAAATAAAACGCTATAAAAGATAAGAATGAAGTATGTAATAAAAATATAGGTGGAATATGAAATTAGAAACATTAATACAACGCATATCTACCCGAAAGATCGTCGGAGAACTCGAGAAATGGGTTATAGGGATCGAATCGGATTCCCGCAAGATTAAAGAAAAATTTCTCTTTATCGCCGTTAAAGGTACTGAAACCGACGGTCACCAATACATCGACAAAGCGATAGAGCAAGGAGCCACAGCCATAGTATGCCAAGAGCTACCCGATAATTTCGCAACCGGCATAACTTATATACAGGTGGAGGATAGTGCACAAGCTTTAGGCGAATTAGCCTCGGCATGGTATGGCTATCCTTCTGAAAAATTAATACTTACCGGAGTTACAGGAACTAACGGGAAAACAACCACCGCAACCCTGTTATACGAACTTTTCCGCCTTTTCGGTGAAAAAACCGGTTTGCTTTCTACCGTTTGCAATTATATAGATACAGTCGCTATTCCGGCTACCCACACAACCCCGGATCCTCTTATGCTGAACAAGCTTTTGCGTGACATGGTCGATGCAGGTTGTACATACGCATTTATGGAAGTAAGTTCGCACTCGGCACATCAGAAGAGAATTGCCGGTCTCGATTTTAACGGTGGAATTTTTACTAATCTTACCCGCGATCACCTCGACTATCACAAAACGGTAGATGAATATCTGAAAGCAAAAAAAATGTTCTTCGACGGACTGAAGGCAGGATCTTTCGCATTAACAAATATCGACGACAAGGCCGGAATGGTTATGTTACAAAACACCCGGGCTAAAAAATATACCTACTCTTTACGGTCACTGGCCAATTTTAAAGGACGTATTATAGAAAGCCGTCTCGACGGGACGACGATGGAAATAAACGGCCGTGAAGTCGAAGTACGTTTTGTAGGCAAGTTTAATGCTTATAATCTGCTTGCAGTTTACGGAGCTGCTTGCTTGCTTGGTCGCTCACCGGAAGAAGTCCTCGTAAAAATGAGTTTACTGGTTCCTGTTGCAGGACGCTTTCAAACCTTGCATTCTCCGGACAAATTCACAGTTATCATCGATTACGCTCATACTCCCGATGCTCTGAATAATGTATTGGGAGCTATACACGGAGTATTAGAAGGAAAAGGCAAAATAATAACCGTTGTAGGAGCTGGCGGAAATAGAGACAAAGGGAAACGACCTCTAATGGCACGCGAGGCGGTAAGTTCAAGCGACAGGGTAATTCTCACATCGGACAATCCCCGTAATGAAGAACCGACCGATATCATTAACGATATGCTTACTGGTCTCGAACCGGTACAACGAAAAAAGGTACTGACAATTCCCGACCGCAGAGAAGCCATCCGAACAGCTTTACTGTTGGCATGCGAAGGAGATGTTGTCCTCATCGCCGGAAAAGGCCATGAGAATTATCAGGAAATTAAGGGAGTAAAACATCATTTCGAAGACAAAGAAGAAGTAGAAAAAATATTCAACGGTTTTATTTAAATAAAGGCAAACTCATAATACCCATATACACATGTTATATTATTTGTTCCATTATCTCGATCAGTGCGATTTTCCGGGTGCCGGTATGTTCAAATACATTTCTTTCCGGTCCGGCCTGGCATTAATTTTGTCCTTGTTTATTGCAACGATTATCGGGAAAAAAATCATTGAGAAATTACAATATATGCAGATTGGCGAAATTGTGAGAGACTTGGGACTGGAAGGCCAGATGAGTAAAAAAGGGACTCCTACGATGGGAGGAATTATCATTATCATCGCCATTATCGTCCCCTGCTTACTATTCGGGCGCCTTGAGAATATTTATATGATTCTCATGCTGATTACAACACTTTGGATGGGCGCGATCGGCTTCCTCGATGACTATATAAAGGTATTTAAAAAAGATAAAGAAGGATTGCATGGTCGTTTTAAAATCATCGGACAGGTAGGATTAGGACTTATCGTAGGCCTCACTCTTTACCTCAGCCCCAATGTCGTTATCCGGGAAAATGTATATACGACCGATATAAACAATGAACAAATAGTCAAATACATGCCCGAAAATATAAAATCGACCCAAACTACAATTCCTTTCCTGAAAAACAATAATTTCGATTATGCAGACTTGGTCTCGTTTTTGGGAGATAATGCACAAACCGCCGGTTGGATTATTTTTATACTGATAACGATTTTCATTGTCACTGCCGTATCGAACGGGGCTAATCTCACAGACGGTCTCGACGGTCTCGCAACCGGTAGTTCGGCAATTATCGGCGTCACACTGGGAATACTCGCTTACCTTTCCGGGCATATAGCATACGCTTCGTATCTGAATATTATGTATATCCCCGGGACCGAAGAATTGGTTGTTTTCGCCAGCGCTTTTATAGGTGCCACAATAGGGTTTCTATGGTATAATGCCTTTCCGGCTCAAGTATTCATGGGCGATACGGGAAGTTTAACATTGGGGGGTATCATCGCCGTTTTTGCGATTATCATACATAAAGAATTGCTTATACCTGTTTTGTGCGCTATCTTTCTGGTTGAAGATCTTTCGGTAATGATACAAATGGCTTATTTTAAAATAACCAAAAAAAAATACGGAGAAGGTAAACGAGTATTTAAAATGGCACCTTTGCACCACCATTTTCAAAAAGCGGGAAATGCAGGAATCGAAGCCATGATACAACGCCCCTTTAAACCGGTGCCCGAATCGAAAATCGTGGTACGTTTTTGGATCGTCGGGATCATACTTGCTGTAATTACGATAGTAACACTGAAAATGCGCTAAACAAAAAATTTACGCATGTTTTATATACATTATGATGAATAAACGAATAATAATATTAGGAGCCGGTGAAAGCGGAACCGGCGCTGCTGTTCTGGCAAAGGTAAAAGGTTTCGATGTGTTCGTCTCGGACATGTCGCTTATCAAAGACCATTATAAAGAAATTCTCAATCGGTACAATATCGAATGGGAAGAAGGAAAACATACCCCCGAACTTATTCTCAACGCCGATGAAGTTGTTAAAAGTCCCGGCATTCCCGAGAAAGCTCCTATTATTCAGGCTCTACGAGAAAAAAATATCCCGATCATTTCAGAAATAGAATTCGCAGGACGTTATACAAAAGCAAAAATGGTTTGTATTACAGGAAGTAACGGGAAAACAACAACGACACTGCTCACCTACCATATCCTAAAAAACGCAGGACTGAATGTAGGACTTGCAGGAAATGTAGGGAAAAGCCTGGCTTTACAAGTAGCGACAGAGAATTACGATTATTACGTTATAGAACTCAGTAGCTTTCAACTCGACAATATGTACGATTTTAAAGCCAATATCGCTATTCTGCTGAACATAACTCCCGACCATCTTGACCGGTACGAATACAATATGCAGAATTACATCGATGCGAAATTTCGCATTACCCGTAACCAAACACACGACGATGTATTCATCTACTGGAACGATGATCCGATTATCAATAAAGAATTAAAACAACATCCACTAAAAGCCCGATTATTCCCTTTTGCTGAAGAAAAAGAAGATGGCGTAAAAGCCTATAAAGAAAATCATAATATCATTATCGATGCTCCGGACGAGTCTTTTACAATCACCGAAGACGATTTATCTCTACCGGGCAGACATAATCTGTTCAACTCGATGGCAGCCAGTATTTCGGCCAAAGTCCTCGACATAAAAAAAGAAGATATAAGAGCCGCTTTAAGCGATTTTCAGGGAGTGGAACATCGGCTCGAAAAAGTGGCCCGGATTCGGGGTGTACAATATATAAACGACTCGAAAGCAACAAACGTGAACTCTTGCTGGTATGCACTCGAAAGCATGCGTACACCGGTAGTACTTATTCTCGGAGGCAAAGATAAGGGTAACGATTACACAGAAATAGAAAGACTCGTAAAAAATAAAGTAAAAGCGATCATCTGTCTGGGTGTGGATAACCGTAAATTACATACTTTTTTCGACGGGAAGATACCTACTATAACAGATGCCTCCTCAATGAAAGAAGCGGTAAATAAAGCCTACGAATTATCACAACCGGGCGATACCGTTTTGCTCTCTCCTTGTTGTGCCAGTTTCGACCTCTTCAAAAGTTATGAAGATCGAGGAGATCAATTTAAAGAATGTGTGCGTAATTTATAAAATGCCGTTTTATGGAAGGAATAAGATCGATACCGAAAGGCGACAAATACATTTGGGGAATTTATTTCGTACTTTGCATCATCTCTATTGTAGAGATGTACAGTGCTTCAAGTACCCTTACCTTTAAAATTCAAGATTATTTTGCGCCTACCATTCGCCATGCTTTATTCCTTTTCTGTGGAACAATGGGTGTACTGGTCATGCAGAATATTCATTATAAATGGTTTAAAGGCATTGGCCTTTTATTGTTGGTCGTCGCCTTTTTTTTACTAATTTACGCTTTAGCATTCGGGAAAGAACTCAACGACACACAACGCTGGATCAGTCTCGGCGGCATATCTTTACAACCTTCCGAATTCGCCAAGCTCGGTATGGTAATTTTTACAGCATTCATTTTGGCAAACAAGCAAACATCCAATGGAGTAGAGAAAAATACCTTTACAATAATTTTCTGCGTTTTAGGAGTATTTTTCATGCTTATTTTTCCTGAAAATTTTTCGACAGCAGTTTTACTCGCTGCCGTCGTTTACTGCATGATGCTTATCGGAAGAATAGAGCTGAAAAAATGGTTCGGTTCTATCGCAATCATTGTACTGGTAGGGCTAAGCGGACTTTTTATTTCGAAATATTTACCTGAAGATGTAGGTATTTTCAAACGTATGCAAACTTGGGAAAACCGGTTGATAAATTTTAACAGCGGAGATATTCCCGAATACGAAATCAAAACCGGAGATAAAAACTATCAGGTACATCATGCCCGCATGGCAATCGCCAACGGAGGGGTATTCGGAAAATTTATCGGGAATAGCCGCGAAAGAGATTTTCTACCACAAGCTTACTCCGACTTCATTTATGCCATTATCATCGAAGAAACTGGTCTCGTTGGAGGGATAGTGGTCATGTTACTCTATCTTTCTTTACTGATACGAGCGGGAATGATCGCAAAAAAATGTACACGGGCTTTCCCCGCTTTCCTGATTCTCGGTATCGCTTTGATGATCGTATTCCAGGCCATGATAAACATGTCTGTTGCCGTAGGCCTGATTCCGGTAACAGGCCAACCGTTACCATTAATAAGCCGCGGTGGTACATCAACAATCGTAACCTGCTTTTATTTCGGAATCATGTTAAGCATAAGCCGATACGCGACACTTGAAGGAATGGAAGAAGAAAAAAAACTTACGGGATCAGTCACCGAAGTTCCAGAAGATTTAGCGGCACCAAATCCGAATATGTAAAAGTAATACTCTTGATCATGGGGAAAAATATAAAAGTTTTAGTAAGCGGTGGCGGAACAGGCGGCCACATATTTCCGGCTATATCGATAGCAAACGCAATTAAGGCACAAGTTCCGGAAGCGGAAATCTTGTTTGTCGGAGCAGAAAACCGAATGGAAATGGAAAAGGTTCCGGCAGCCGGTTATAAAATCGTCGGATTACCCGTCAGCGGATTCGACCGAAAGAATGTATTCCGTAATTTAAAAGTATTCAATCAACTATTCAAGAGTATACGGCAAGCACGTAAAACCGTAAAAGAATTCGGGCCCGACATTGCTGTAGGAGTTGGTGGATATGCGAGCGGACCTACCTTATGGGCAGCTGCCCAAATGGGTATCCCTACCGTTATACAAGAACAAAATTCCTATGCCGGTGTCACCAATAAATTACTATCATCTAAGGCTCTCGCGATTTGCGTAGCTTACCACAATATGGAACGTTTTTTCCCGAAAGATAAAATCATACTTACCGGTAATCCCGTACGACAAGAATTATTCGATGAGAACCTCACCCAGGAAGAAGCCGTACGTTTTTTCGGACTCGATCCCAATAAAAAAACAATATTGGTTGTCGGAGGTAGTCTTGGTGCTCGTACAATCAACGAAAGTATTGCCGGATCACTCGATAAATTTACTCAGGAAGACGTACAACTGATCTGGCAAACCGGCAAAGGATACGACGATCGGGCAAAGGAAATTCTCACCCGTATCTCCAACACCAATATCGTACAGATGCCTTTTATCGCACGAATGGATATGGCTTATAAATCAGCCGATTTAGTGATATCCCGGGCTGGTGCAAGCTCTATCTCGGAATTATGCCTGTTAAAAAAACCGGTGATACTCATTCCCTCTCCGAATGTCGCAGAAGATCACCAAACTAAAAACGCACAGGCACTCGAAGGTGTCGGCGCCGCAATACTTATACCCGATAACCAAGCGCAGGAAAAATTAGTACCTGAAGCTCTCTCGCTCGTCAAAAACGACAAGCAGTTAGAAGATATGGGTGAAAATATATACAAACTGGCCGAAAAAGATTCGGCAACACGCATAGCGAACATCATAATAGAACTGATCGAAAAAAGAAAGAAGTAACTTAATGGAAAACTTCAAATCATTATATTTTATAGGAATCGGCGGTATAGGTATGAGTAATCTTGCCCGGTATTTTCTTGCGAAAGGATACCGGATAGGCGGCTATGACCGTACTCCGTCGGACATTACACATGCACTATCTCAGGAAGGTGCAGAAATATTCTATGAAGAAAAGGCTTCGTCGATCCCCGAAGTATTTCGGGATAAAAGCAATACCCTGATTGTTTATACTCCGGCTGTTCCCGAATCGCACGAAGGTTTATGTTTTTTTCGGGACAAGGGATTTACAGTCGTAAAACGGGCCCAGTTGTTGGGAATGATCACTCGCTCGAGCAAAGGCCTTTGTTTTGCCGGGACTCATGGTAAAACGACGACCTCAAGCATGGCTGCTCATATACTCGCTCAATCTCCGATTGGATGCAACGCCTTTTTGGGCGGTATTCTCAAAAATTATAACAGCAACTTGATTCTATCGGATACAAGCGAATATTCGGTCATTGAAGCCGACGAATACGACCGGTCTTTTCATCAACTGAATCCTTGGATAGCAGTAATAACAGCAACCGATCCCGACCACCTCGATATTTATGGTACAGAAGAAGCATACCTCGAAAGTTTTCGCCATTTTACGACGTTGATACGCCCCGGAGGTGCATTGATCATAAAAAACGGACTGAAATTAAATCCCGAGGTACAAAATGGGGTAAAAATATATCACTATTCAGGCGAAAACAACGGTGATTTCCATGCCAAAAACATACGCATAGGAAACGGTACGATCGTTTTTGATTTTGTTACCCCCGAAGGTGTCATTACCGATATCGAATTGGGAGTACCGGTAAAAATAAATATCGAAAACAGTGTTGCCGCTATGGCTGTAGCGTGGCTGTGCGGAGTATCATCAACCGGCCTACGCCGGGCAATGGCATCTTTTGAGGGGGCTAAACGTAGATTCGATTTTTGGCTGAAAACAGATGATAAGGTCATGATAGACGATTATGCTCACCACCCGGATGAACTAAAAGCCAGTATTTTGTCGGTAAAAGCTTTATATCCCGGCAGAAAAATCACGGGCATCTTTCAACCTCATCTTTTCTCCCGTACACGAGATTTTTATAAGCAGTTTGCAAAAGCCCTTTCGATGCTCGATGAAGTAATATTGCTCGATATTTATCCGGCCCGGGAAAAACCGATACCGGGAATAACATCTCAGCTAATATTCAATGAAATAACAACATCTAACAAGATACTTTGCACTAAAGAAACTTTGTTTGAAACGTTGAAAACCCGTAACTTTGAAGTCCTGATTACATTGGGAGCCGGTGATATAGACCGACTGTTACCCGATATTAAAGCGTGTCTCGAGAACCGATGAAGAAGATTTTTAAATACCTGCTTATCTGTATACTACCGGCTTATCTGATTGCCGCGCTCATTTATTATGCTCCTGCAGAAGGAAATGTAAAATGCAAGCGTATAGAAGTGCATCTGGCTGATAGTACCGAAACACATTTCACATCGGTAAACGAAATCAAAAAAGAGATAACCGAAAAAGGAATCGATCCCGTAGGAAAACTCTATTCTGAAATAAATACCGAAAAAATGGAACAGGTATTGAAAAAAAATCAACTTATCGCTACTGCCGAGTGTTATAAAACTCCGTCGGGAACTATAAAAATTGACATCTCTCAGCGGGTACCGGTGATACGTATTATCGCTAACGGTGAAACTTATTACATCGACAGTAACGGGAAAATAATGCCGACAACACAAAATTTTACGGCATATCTGCCTCTTGCGACAGGATTTATCAGCCGGGATTATGCAAAAGATAAGCTATATTCACTGGCACTTTTCCTGAAAAACAACGAATTCTGGAATTCACAGATCGAACAGATATACGTTACGCCCGATAAAGAAATCGAAATTATTCCTCGTATAGGTGATAATTTGATACTTATGGGAAAAATTGATAACTTTGAACGGAAACTCGAGAACTTGCGTTACTTATACGACCAGGCTCTTCCAAAGGTGGGATGGAATAAATACGATACCATCAGCCTAAAATATGAAAACCAGGTAATTTGCACCCGTAGAGATAAAAATAACTAATTATGGAACCAGATAATTATATTGTTGCTATAGAACTCGGTACCTCTAAAATAGTAGGGGTTATCGGACATAAGAACGAAAACGGGGTACTCAGTGTACTCGCTATCGACAAAGAAGATTCTGCCGGGTGCATTAAACGCGGATGTATTCAGAATGTAGAAGAAGCAGCCGCCCGGGTAAAGAAAATAATAGCTAAGCTCGAGAACAGGATTATTCCCGATAAAATAGATAAAGTATATGTCGGGATCGGAGGACAGTCGGTTCGTACAATCGATCATTCGGTACGTCGTCAACTACCGGAAGATACACAAGTTACCGAAACACTGATAAACGCATTACACTCCGAAAGCCGTAGCTATCCCATATTCAATTCCGAAATCATGGACGTAGTCCCCAACGAATATATGGTAGATAATCACATCGAAGCCAAACCGGTAGGAGCATTCTGCTCGGAAATACAAGCCAATCTGAAACTCATTATCGGACGTCCGTCGATCAAAAAAAATATTATACGGTGTTTAACCGAACGATTGAAAATGCCTGTAGCAGGTTATATCATATCGGCAAAAGCAACGGCTTCTGCCCTGCTTACCAGTGAAGAAAGAAATCTCGGATGTGCTCTGATCGATTTCGGAGGAGGGACTACGACCTTATCGATCTATAAGGATGATTTCTTGCGTTATATGATTACAATCCCCTTTGGAGGGAAAAATATAACCCGAGACATTTGCTCCCTGAATGTGCTCGAAGGAGATGCCGAGAAACTGAAAATTGCTTTTGGCAGTGCAATTAACAATCCGATTACCGAAAAAGGGATCAAACAACTCGGTATCGAAGGTCTGGATTCTTCAAAAATTAAATATCAGGACCTTTGCCATGTCATCGAAGCCCGAATTGAAGAAATCGTAGAAAATGTTATCGACCAGATAGATGCTTCGGGATACGGAGATCAATTATCGGCTGGAATCATCATTACAGGAGGAGCCTCTCAGTTACGGGAGTTGCCCGAACTGCTGAGACAAAAAACGGGAATGGAAGTTAAACGCGGTACGCTTCCTAAAAACATACAATTCGTAAACCGGGCTGAAGCCGGTAATCCCGCCTATGCGCAAGCTATCGGTCTATTATTACTGGGAACAGAAAATTGTGTACGTAAAGTAGAACCCGAAACAATTTCCGAGACACAAAAAAACGTAAAAAAAGAAACCGCTACAGGACATAAACAAGAGGCCCCTAAACCGCAGAAGCCTCCTAAACCTTCGTTTATCGATAAATTGAAAAAAAGAGCGGAACAACTCTTTGACGATAACGACGCCGAGTTGAAATAAACGATGCGGTTATAAAAAAATCACTAATGGTAATAAAGAATTTAATCAGATAACATCATGGAAGCGTCAGCAGATAATATACCTTGGGAATTTCCCGGGCCACAAAGCACTCCTTCGATCATAAAAGTAATCGGTGTAGGAGGAGGCGGTGGAAATGCCGTTAACCACATGTACAAAGAAGGGATACAGGATGTCTCTTTTGTTTTGTGTAATACCGATAACCAGGCCCTGTTACGCTCGGATGTACCTCGTAAAGTACAATTGGGCAAAACGACGACCGAAGGTCTCGGTGCCGGAAACCGTCCCGAAAGAGCCCGTCTGGCCGCAGAAGAAAGTATCGACGAAATTAAAGAGCTTTTTAACGATGGAACCAAAATGGTATTTATCACTGCCGGAATGGGAGGCGGAACCGGTACAGGAGCCGGTCCTGTAATTGCCCGTATCGCTAAAGAACTCGATATACTTACAGTAGGGATTGTCACGATTCCATTCCTCTTCGAAGGAGAACGCAAAATTATGCAGGCTCTCGAGGGAGTAAAGGAAATGGAACAATATGTAGATGCCCTGCTGGTAATAAACAACGAGAACTTGCGTAAAATTTACCCCGATCTCGATTTTTTAAATGCATTCGGAAAAGCGGATGATACCTTAACGATCGCAGCCAAAAGTATTGCCGAAATTATTACGATAGAAGGACATATCAACCTCGATTTCGCCGATGTAAATTCGATTCTGAAAAACGGAGGTAAAGCGATAATGAGCTCGGGATACGGACAAGGAGAAAAACGGGTTTCAAAAGCTATACAAGACGCTCTTAATTCGCCGTTACTCAACGACAGGGATATCTACGATGCCAAAAAGATACTTTTCAACTTCTATTTCAGCAGCGACAAACAGATAAAGATGGAAGAAATAAACGAAGTAAATGCGTTTATGGCCAAATTCGGCAAAAACATCGAAGTTATTTGGGGGGCTGCAATCGATGATTCCCTCGATGATACGGTTAAGATTATTATATTAGCAACGGGATTCAAAGATAGCCCCGTCACTCAACGTCCAGAAATCGACTCGTTTTTCGAAAAAATGCCCGAGAATGAAGAAACAAAAGAATCGATTGAAGAGATGTACGGTTCAGATGCCGTAAAAGAGATAGAACGTAATCGTGTAAAAGCTTCGTTCATTATTCTAAAACCGGAACAAATGGACGATGACAGTCTCTTGGAACTTATCGATAAATCACCGACTTATAATCGGGATTCGGGATTTGTTACTCGCATAGCAATCGATTCCAAAGCGGAAACAGCAAAAGCGGAAACCCCACAGGCTCAAGCCTCACCAGTATCTCCGGCACCAAGCAATAATGACGGGACCATACGTTTTTAAAAGAGTACCATATTTTATGAATTAAAGATAAATTAAAATGAACTTATTTGATCAAATCAGCAACGACATAAAAAATGCCATGCTGGCTAAAGACAAACTCAGACTCGAAACACTGAGAGGTATCAAAAAAGAGTTTTTAGAAGCTAAAACCGCCAAAGGTTCAGACGGTGAACTGTCGGATGAATCTGCGATGAAGATACTCGTTAAGATGGTAAAACAACGCAAAGATAGTGCCCAGATTTATATCGACCAAAACCGGCCCGAACTGGCAGAAGGAGAGCTGGGAGAAGCCAAAATTATCGAGGAATACCTACCCAAACAGCTTTCCGAAGCAGAACTTACCGAAAAAGTAAAAGAAATAATTGCCGAAACAGGAGCCACTTCGGCAAAAGATATGGGAAAAGTAATGGGAGTAGCCAGTAAAAAACTGGCAGGTCTTGCCGAGGGGAAAGCGATTTCGGCAAAAGTAAAAGAACTGTTGGGATAAAATTTTCCTCGACAGGCAGACTATATTGTAAATCATAAACAACAAAGAGACATGTTAACACTGGCTGCGATTAAAGAGAATCCTGAAGAAATTGTCAGGAAATTAGCCAAAAAGCATTTCGATGCCAAAGAACTCATAAACAAAGTACTCGAACTCGATAAAATACGAAGGGCTTCTCAAGTCGAACTCGATAAACGGCTGGCTGAACTTAAAAACCTGTCGGCTCAGACAGGTAAATACATGAAAGAAGGGAAAAAAGAGGAAGCCGAAAAGATAAAACAACAAGTTGCAGAACTGAAGGAAGGGAACAAATCTCTTGAAAAAGCCATGTCGGATGCCGAAGATAACATTGTCGACATCTTACTGAATATCCCTAATACTCCTTGCGATATGGTTCCCGAAGGACGTACCGCAGAAGATAATATTATAGAACGTACCGGAGGGATAATCCCGGCTCTCTCTGATAACGCCCTTCCGCATTGGGAACTGGCAAAAAAATATGACCTTATAGATTTTGAACTGGGCGTAAAAATTACAGGAGCGGGATTCCCCGTATATAAAGGGAAGGGAGCTCGGTTACAACGCGCACTTATCAGCTTTTTTCTCGATAACGCACGGGAAGCCGGTTATCTCGAAATACAACCGCCCTATGTAGTAAATGCAGCATCGGGTTATGGTACGGGACAGCTACCCGATAAAGAAGGACAAATGTATCATTGCAATGAGGACGATTTGTATCTCATTCCTACTGCTGAAGTCCCGGTAACGAATCTATACCGTGATGTGATACTCAATGAGTCGGATCTACCAATAAAAAATACCGCATATTCGGCCTGTTTTAGACGGGAAGCCGGGTCTTATGGAAAAGATGTTCGGGGATTAAACCGGTTACACCAATTCGATAAAGTAGAAATCGTGCAGATACAACATCCCGATCATTCTTATGAGGCGCTCAAGGAGATGATAAACTATGTACAAACACTGGTAGAAAAACTCGAGCTTCCCTGGCATATTCTTCGTTTATGCGGAGGGGATATGAGTTTTACTTCTGCCATTACATTCGATTTTGAAGTATACTCTGCCGCTCAAAAAAGATGGCTTGAAGTAAGTTCTGTGTCGAATTTCGAGAGCTATCAGGCAAACCGGCTGAAATGCCGCTTCAAAGGTGCCGATAAAAAAACTCGCCTTGTACATACCCTTAACGGTAGCGCACTCGCATTACCCAGAATCATGGCTGCTTTACTCGAAAATAATCAAACTCCTGAAGGAATACGTATTCCGAAGGCCTTAGTGCCTTATACCGGATTCGACGTTATAGACTAACGAAAACAAATAAAAAGACCGGCTGAATATATTCAAAATATTTATTCAGCCGGTCTTTTTCTATAATCCACAAAAGATCATTACCTGTTTTCCTTTTCTCTTAAATATACATCAGCCACCTTACATAACTCGTTATACCAAGATATACCGAATTTACGTATCAATGGTTCCTTTAGGAATTGATATACTTTAACTCCCTCTTTTCGGCCCAACACTTCGGCCGCTTTACAAATTTTCCACCGGTTATAATTTACCGCTTTAAAACGGTCATATTGTTTAACGCGAACCGGATAAAGATGACATGAAATGGGCTTATAAAAATCGATACGACCTTCTTTGTAGGCTTTTTCAAAAGCACATTTACACATCCCGTCTTTCTCATAACAGGTAAATACGCAATCTTTCCCGTTCACGATAGACGTTACGATATCACCTTCTTCATCGATATAAGCAACCCCCTGATCTTCGATAATTTCTCGGGCTGCCGGCGAGAGATCATCCCATATTTCAGGAAGTATCTCCTTTATTTTAAGACGTTCGCTTTCCTCGAGGGGAGCACCCGCATCACCTTCTATACAGCATGCCCCTTTGCAAGCATCGAGATTGCAAATAAATTCCTTCTCAAGGACATCGAGGCTGATAAGCGTATCACCGATCTCTAACATTACAGATTCCATATAAAGACAGGAAACGGACAGGAAGCAACGATCATACATCGTTGCTTATTGCCCGTATATCCTGAAGATTATTTAAATTTCTTATTTAATAAGGCTGTGACCGGTCATTTCCGCCGGAGTCGCTATTCCCAGTATATGACATACAGAAGGAGCGACATCGGCTAATATACCGTTTTCTACTTTTGCCTCTTTATTATCCGTTACATAAATAAAAGGAACCGGATTCAGTGAATGTGCCGTATTTGGCGTACCATCTTCGTTGAGCGCATGGTCGGCATTTCCGTGATCTGCAATAATAATTACCTCATAACCATTGACCTTTGCAGCTTCAACAACCGCTTCTACCGACGCATCGACTGCGACAACGGCTTTCTGTATCGCTTCCATAACACCGGTATGACCTACCATATCACCGTTAGCAAAATTACAAGCGATAAAATCATATTTTTGTTCTCCTATCGCTTTCACTAAGGCATCTTTCACTTCATAAACACTCATTTCAGGTTTCAAGTCGTAAGTCGCCACCTTCGGTGAAGGAATAAGAATACGTTCTTCATTTTCGAATTCCGCTTCCCGTCCTCCCGAGAAGAAAAAAGTAACATGAGCATATTTTTCGGTTTCAGCGATACGAAGTTGGTTCAATCCGGCATTAGCAACTACTTCGCCTAAGGTATTTACGACATTTTCTTTATCGAACAATATATGCAATCCTTTAAATTTAGCATCGTAAGGAGTCATACAATAATAATGCAAGGGAATCGTATGCATTCCCTGTTCGGGCATATCCTGTTGGGTAAGTACGATCGTGAGTTCTTTAGCTCGGTCGTTACGGTAATTAAAGAAAATTACGACATCGCCTTCCTCGATAACTGCAACCGGTTTACCATCGGCATCAACATGTACAATGGGTTTTACAAATTCATCGGTTATTCCGGCATCATAAGAATCCTGCATTGCTTTTACCATATCGGTTGCAGGAGTTCCTACTCCTTTTACCAGCAAATCATACGCTTCTTTTACACGTTCCCACCGTTTATCACGATCCATCGCATAATAGCGTCCGATAATAGAAGCTATTTTACCGGTTGAAACATCCATATGTTTTTCTAAAGCTTCGATAAAACCTTTACCGCTTTTAGGATCGGTATCACGACCATCCATAAAACAGTGAACATAAGTCTTATCTATCCCGTATGCTTTCGATATATCGCAAAGTTTAAACAAATGATCGAGAGAACTGTGAACACCACCGTCTGATACAAGCCCCATAAAATGTACCTTTTTACCACTCTCTTTCGCATAGGTAAAAGCATCTACAATCTCGGGATTTTTCAGAACAGAATCATCGGCACACGCACGATTAATTTTTACCAAATCTTGATACACTACCCGACCGGCTCCAATATTCAAGTGTCCTACTTCCGAATTACCCATTTGGCCATCAGGCAACCCAACATTTTCACCCGAAGCCTGCAACTGAGAATGAGGATAAGTTTCCAACAAATAATCCCAATAAGGGGTAGGAGTATTAAAAATTACATCGTCTTTTTTGTGGTCGCCCAGACCCCAACCGTCGAGAATCAACAGAAATGCTTTCTTGTTCATTATGTATAATTTTAAAAATTTACAATCTGTATTGTTTACCGCATGCAAAGGTACAAAAAAAACGAAGTTTTATACCATTCTAATCGATAGAGTAAAAATATATTCATCAATATCTTTAAATTATTACCGAATATAAATTATATTGATTATCTTAGTAATACTCAAAAAATAAAACCAAATGAAGACATCGAAAACGCTTCTTTTTATCGTGTTTCTTATATCAGTAAGCACGTTATTAAATGCCCGGACAATCGTTCCCAATAAAAAATACGTAACGTATACGGTAAACAACCCAAAAGTATTCGATGCAATAGAGTCGATTGGCGGTCCCGATATCGAGTATACTCAAAGCACCGACGGAAAAACCCGCATCTCGATTTTCGGGTCGGACAATATGATCGATTTAGTAGCTATATCTGTAGACAATAAAATACTTCGTGTTAAATATAAAGAGAATGATCTCGTTATACGAGGAGAGAACCGGCTGAAAGTCATTGTTTCAAGCCCGGCTTTGAGTACAGCCAGGCTCAAAGGGAGTGCTAAAATCGTTTTGAAAACAATTTTCAGAGCACAAACCCTCGATCTTGAACTTTCCGGCTCAGGGGACATCGAAGGAAAATCGGTACAATGCGATATTGTAAACGCATTTTTAAAAGGAAGTGGAGACATCGAACTTAAAAATGTAAATTGCCGCCAGATGACCGCTTCATTATCAGGATCGGGAAATATCAGCCTGGAGGGCAAAGCGGCTACTGCATTTTTACAGGTAAAAGGGTCGGGAGATATAAATGCCAAACAGCTTATTTCGGGCAAAACCGAAGCTGTCATATTAGGATCGGGAGATATTTCTTGCTATGCGCAAGACCAACTAAAAGCCCGTATTTCGGGTAGTGGAGACATCGAATATTACGGCAATCCTATTTCGGTAAAAAAAGAAGGAAATCGAGAAGATATACAAAAAAAATAATTCGATTATATTATATAAAAACCGCTGCAAAAATATTTGCAGCGGTTCTTATATAGCCTTTGAAAAGAATATTATATTCTTTTTTCTTTGATTCTGGCTTTCTTACCGGTAAGTCCGCGTAAATAATACAATTTTGCACGACGTACTTTACCGATTTTATTTACAGTAATGCTGTCGATAAACGGAGATTCGATCGGGAAAATTCTTTCTACACCTACGTTATCAGACATCTTACGAACTGTAAAACGCTTTTTGTCACCGTGACCGGAGATACGGATCACAACACCGCGATACTGCTGAATACGCTCTTTGTTACCCTCCTTAATACGGTATGCTACTGTAATCGTATCGCCGCTTTTAAAGCTGGGATGCTGCTTACCGGTAGCGAATGCTTCTTCTGCAATCTTAATAAAATCCATTTTTAATAGCTATTTAAAATGTTTATAATGAAACGTAATGTAACAGGTTACAAAATCCTGCCAGAGATTACGAAAAGCGGCACAAAGTAACAACTTATTTATCAGAAAACCAAACAGAAAATAACTTTATTTTTATTTTTATTCATGCCGGCATACTTTACACCGATTCTATTCTCGGTAAATAAAAGTTAATAATATGCCGGTACAAGTCTTTCCGATAAAGTTTTGTTATTTTCGCATAACAGACACACATCTCAATTATGAAAACAACTAAACGATTTTTTCTTTTACTGATTTTACTGATTTCCGGTTTCTCGCTCGGTGCCCAAGAAAAAACGCTGGTCATTATCCATACGAACGATACTCACAGCCAGATAGAGGCAATTCCTAAAACGGCTTCTAAAAATGCAGATATGGGAGGAGTACTCAGACGAAAAGCATTTATCGACAGTGTACGAATCGCAGAAAAAAACGTTATACTGGTAGATGCCGGCGACTATGTGCAGGGAACTCCCTATTTCAACTTTTTTAAAGGCAAAGCCGAAATAGATTTAATGAACCGAATGGGCTATGAAATCGCAACATTGGGAAACCACGAATTCGATAACGGAATAAATGCATTAGCCGAAATGTTGATTCCGGCACAGTTCGACGTTATAAATGCAAACTACGATTTCAGCCACACAGCTTTAAAAGACCGAATAAAGCCTTATATTATCAAAGAAATAGATGGAATAGAAATAGGTTTTATCGGACTTTTGACCGACCCTAAAGGTCTCATTGACGAAAGAAATTATAAAGGAGCCGTTTATCACGATCCCATCGAAACAGCTAATCATTTAGCCAAGGAACTGAAAGAAAAAGGGGTAGATATCGTCGTAATTCTCTCTCATTTGGGGCTCGAAGACAATCCCGGAGACAAAATACTTGCAGCATCCAGTACCGATATAGACGTAATTGTGGGAGGACATAGCCATACTCTCCTTCCTGAAGCCATAAAAATAAAAAATAAAAATGGGAAAGACGTTCTTATCGGACAAACCGGAAAAAGCGGATTAAACATCGGAATTATGAAACTGATCTTAAAAAAATAAATATCCAACAATTATGAAAATGCACCCTTATTTATATATTTCTCTACTGTTCTTCGCTCTATTCTCGTGCCGACAGCCTCATTACGAAATTGTCAGTGAAGAGGGTTATACCGTCCCGATGGATATCTCTCAAAGAGAAACGACAGACACAAGTTTTATTAACGAAGTAAATCTCTACAAGCAAAAAGTAGATAGTATCACCGGACAAGTAATTGGAAAATCGGCCGTATTTATGGACATTAAACGTCCTCAAAGTCGACTTTCTAATTTCACAGCCGACTTACTAAAAAGAAAAGTCGGGGAACTAAATCATACCAGCTGCGACTTCGCCATTATGAATATGGGAGGAATACGCACTTCACTTAGTAAAGGAGATATCACAGTAGGAGAAATTTTCAGTATTTTCCCTTTTGATAATTCACTGAGTCTGTTAAAAATCAAAGGAAAAGACGTAAAAACGCTCTTCGAATCGATCGCTTCCCGCAAAGGGGAAGGAATCAGCAAAGAGGTAGCGTTAGTCGTTACGCCCGATTACCAGATAAAAAGTCTGAGGATAGGTGGAAAACCGATAGAAGAAGATCGCATTTATACGGTAGGTACGATCGATTACCTGGCAAATGGGAATGACGGAATGGATGCTTTCAAAAATGCAGTAGAACGCATCGATTCACACATACGGCTCCGAGATGTAATGCTGTCATACGTTAAAGAACTGCAAAAAGAGGGGAAAGTTTTGAACGCCACCCTCGATAATCGTTTTATAATCGAATAACATAAGGAAACTCTATAATATGCCCAAATATATTCACATAATATTTATTTACCTACTTTTATGCAGTTTTACACTACCTCAGACTAAAGAACCGAATATGTTCTCCCAAATAGATCGGGAAAAGATGAATCAATGGGTCGATTCGGTTTTCGATTCGATGTCTTTCAATGAACGCGTAGGCCAATTATTCGTATTAGGTGTGGATGTAAATCTTTCGGCAAGAAATAAAGAACTGATCCGCAAATACGTACAAGATCTCAAAATAGGCGGTATACTTTTTACTAAAGGTACGGTAAAAAACCAGGTCGAACTTACCAATTACAGTCAATCTTTAGCTTCGATTCCTTTAATGATCACACTCGACGGAGAATGGGGACTTTCGATGCGGCTTACCGACGCACCTCGATTTCCGATTAACATGACATTAGGGGCTATCACAAATGATAGCCTTATTTATGCCTATGGGAAAGAGGTGGGAAGGCAGTGCAGACGTATGGGCATACATGTAAATTTCGCACCGGTACTGGATGTCAATAGTAACGAAAACAATCCGGTCATCGGACGCCGGTCTTTTGGAGAAGTGCCCGAAGCCGTAGCCCAAAAGGGCATCGCCTATGCACGAGGAATAGAGAGTGAAGGGGTTCTTTCGGTAGCAAAGCATTTTCCGGGTCACGGTGATACATCAGAAGATTCTCATAAAACATTACCTACCGTAAATCATAGTCTTGAACATCTCGAAAAATTCGAATTACTTCCTTTCCGCCGTTACATCAACGCCGGCTTATCAGGTATGATGATCGGTCATTTACATGTTCCAGCTCTCGATCCCTACACCAACCTACCGGCTTCATTATCCCCCTCTATTACCGACACATTGCTTCAGCAAAAAATGAAATTCAAGGGACTCGTATTCACAGACGGATTAGAGATGAAAGGAGCATCGGATATTCCCGGACTCATTACTAAAGCGTTACTGGCAGGAAACGATATGTTTGTAAAACCTCTTGCTCCAGAAACTAAATTCAAAGAGTTACTAAAAGCCATTTCCGACGAAAAAATTCCTCACAAACTCATCGAAGAAAAATGCTTGAAGATATTAAGATATAAATATATATTAGGTCTGAACAAACCGCAATACATTTCACTGACCAATCTGGAACAGGATTTGAATACTCCTCAAACCGAACGACTAAAACGTCAGTTAATAGAATCGTCGATTACAGTTTTGAGCGACTCGACCAATATGCTGCCCTTGAAAAAACTAGATCAACGAAAAATCGGTATAATTTCCGTCGGTCAGCAAAAAGCCGAAAGTTGGCAGAACATGATCGGCAATTATACCGAGATTTCTGCAAAAACGACAGTGTTTTCCACCTCCAAAAGTAAACAACAAGGAAATTCGAACCAATTAGCCGATTGCAATACCCTTATCGTCGGAATTTTTTCGAACAAAGTCGCAGATGCCCAAATTGCAGAAAATCTATGTAAAGGCAAAAAACCTATTTTGGTATTTTTCATCTCTCCATATCAGATGAAAACGTACAGTCGACTTATAAAAAACGCCAGTGCCGTAGTGCTGGCTTATGAAAATAACGATCTGACACAGGAATACGCCGCACAAGTACTTTTCGGAGGTTACGGAGCACGAGGCAAAATACCGGTCACGGTAAAGAATCTTTATACTGCTGGAAACGGTATAAAAAAACAACCGTCACGTCTCGGTTATACCATTCCTGAAGAAGTCGGAATGAATAGTCGTACCCTTTCGCAAATAGACGCCATTGTAAAAGAAGGTATCGAGAACAAGGCTTTCCCCGGATGCCAGATATTAGTGGCACATAAGGGCAAAGTAATCTACAATCGCTCTTTCGGAGCTTTCGACTATGCAGGCACTCATCCTGTAACCAACACCGATCTATACGACATTGCATCTCTTACCAAAGCGGCAGCGACCATACCGGCTGTAATGGAATTATATAATGACCATAAAATAGGACTTAATCAAAAATTGTCCCGTTATATACCCCAGCTCAACAAAAATAAAGAAATGAAACAAATCACGGTAAAAGATGCTCTTTTTCATGAGACAGGATTGCCTCCTATAATACCCATATATCCTATTGTTATAGATAGTGCTACCTTTACCGGACCTTTATTTAAAGGGAAACGAGATGCAAATTATCGTATACAAATCGATAACCGATTTTACGCTAATAAAAATGCCAAATTACGGAAAGACTTGTTTTCCGACACACTTTCCAATACTTTTTCACTTAAAATTGCCGAACATCTTTATACGGTATCCTCATTACCCGATACAATTTTCAATAGAATAACCCATATCGTGCCATCAGAAAATAGAAATTATAAATATAGCTGTCTTAATTTTATTTTATTACAAAAAGCAGTTGAAAATATAACGGGTCAACCCATCGATAAATTTCTTGAAAAGAATGTATACCGGCCTTTGGGCGCCTACCATACAATGTACCATCCGCTCGAGTCCGTCTCTAAGAACGATATCGCCCCGACCGAAAATGACGAGTTCCTTCGACATCAAATTCTCATCGGGTATCCGCATGATGAGTTAGCAGCCTTTACAGGAGGAGTAAGCGGTAACGCCGGTTTATTCTCCAATGCAAACGACCTGGCCAAATTGCTACAAATGTGGTTGAATAAAGGAGAATATGGCAACGAACAATACGTATCGGAACATACAGTAGAAGTCTTTACCAAAACCAATAGCAACCGGAGCCGTCGTGGATTAGGATTTGATAAACCTGATATCGATAAACCCAATTCAAGTCCTACATGTGAAGAGGCCCCAGCATCGGTATATGGGCACACCGGATTTACCGGAACCGCGTTTTGGGTAGATCCGGAGAATGACCTGTTATATATTTTCTTAAGTAACCGTGTTTATGCACACCGGTGGAATTCTGCACTTATGACTCTCAATATAAGACCACGTATACAATCGATAATTTATAAATCTATGGTTCGATAAAACAAGAAACCCGCTTACAGTAAAACTATAAGCGGGTTTCTTATTTTTGCAGATCGTATGCTCTGGATCAAGCCGGGTGAATTGCTTCTGTCGGGCAAACACCAGCACAGGTACCACAATCAACACAAGTATCAGGATCGATACTGTATTTATCTCCTTCAGAGATAGCTTCTACCGGACACTCGCTGATACAAGTTCCACAAGCAATACAATCATCACTAATTACGTAAGCCATTGTTTTAAAGTTTAATTTAAGAATTAGTACTAATTATGTGTTCTGCAAAAATAATAGTTTTATCATTCCTATCAAAAAAAGAGATGTTTTTTTTCCGAAACGTTATTGCGCTTAAAAGCATCGATAAAAATCAAACATACCGGAAAATGCCATTCAAAATATTATCTTTACAAACAATAAGCCACCCGATTTACCGTTTATCTAAATACATTCTGAAAAAAGACATATGCTAAGACACCTCTGTATATTTTTCTTTTTACTACTGACGATAACTCCGTTATCTGCACAAAAAAATAAAGTGCAGACTACCCCGTTCATCGATCAGCGGAGGCTGCATTTCGGTTTTTCGGTAGGTACTCATGTACAAGATCTTCGGTTTTCCCATTCGGGTAATGTAACTGTCGACGGGGATAGTTTCTATAGCGAAATACCCTCTTTCTCTCCGGGATTCAATGTAGGTCTCGTTTCAGATTTATACATAAACCCATATTTGAGCATGAGATTCACTCCTACTATGTATTTCGGGAATAAAACAGTAGAAATACGGAACAACAATACCGGAGAAACAGTAAATAATGACATAAAATCCAATTATCTCGCCTTTCCCGTGCATATTAAATTCAGTTCGAAACGGTTAAATAATTACAGACCCTATATTACTGCCGGAGTAAGTCCGACTCTCGATCTGGCCAAAAAGAAAAACGAACTATTACAACTAAAAACCTACGATACCTATCTCGAGATCGGATTGGGTTGTGATATTTATCTTCCTTTTTTCAAACTTATTCCCGAGCTGAAATTTTGTTTCGGATTAAGCAATGTACTGCAACGCAACCGAAAAGACTTGCAAGATCCTCTCGATTACAAATATACGCAAGCCTATAATAAAATATCTTCTCAGATGGTCGTTTTATCGTTCTACTTTGAATAGCATCTAAGATTTTACATATTTAACATTATATCTCTTGCAAACACAATAATTTGTTGTACTTTTGCATCCACAAACATCGCGGGATGGAGCAGTGGTAGCTCGTTGGGCTCATAACCCAAAGGTCGTCAGTTCGAGTCTGGCTCCCGCAACTGGATAAAAAGCGTCAAGTGGTTGACGCTTTTTTTTATATCTGTATTTTACCCCCTTTAAATAGGATATCACCTTTCTGCTTATCTATTTTTAGAATCTCCCCTATATATCAAAAAAAACGACTGATCTTTTTAGTCATCTCCGCCTCACCCTTAAGAATAAAAGCCCCGATAGACTTTTCAGAAGAAAAAGATCGGGACTTTTAAACATTATCTATAAAGTATTACTTACGATTGGTATGCAGACAAGTCTCTACCAATTTATCGAGATCATCGAGTGGAGAAACAGGACATACTCTGAAACCCATACGCCAAGCAGCCTCTATATTAGCCGGACTGTCATCGAAATACAAAGTTTCTTCGGGTTTTATCCCGGCATCTTTTATAATATATTCGAAAAAAGCAGCTTCGGGCTTGGAAACTCCCATTTCATATGAAAGATATAACTTATCAAAATAATCATCGATTGTACCGCCTTCATCTCTGAAAAGACGATCGCGGGTATAATCGATATGTAAACGATTCGTATTGCTAGCCATATATACCCGAAAATCTTTCCTCAGTTCCCTCAACAATTGCAATTTATAAAGCGGAATATCCTGTAACAAAGCATTCCAAGCATCACGAAGCTGCTCGTCGGACGCATTTATTCTCAAGCACCGGTTTAATTCGTCATAAAATTTACGTTCGTCGATACGACCTGTCTCCAGATCACCGAATACCCCTCCGAACGACCAGGACGCAGGAACTATGTCATCCGCGATTTCCGCTCCCAAAGCCTGAAACGCATTAACCGATTTCTCTCGGCTCAGATTTACCAATACCTCTCCGAAATCAAAGAGCAATTGTTTTATTTTCATAATTTCGTATGTTTTAAAGATATTACAATCAGTATTTGAAACTACTTCCTCCCAAAAACTCCCTGAGCAATGATGTCGGAGGAATTTCATGTTCGGTAAGCGGTAAAAAGAAATCGAGAAATTTTAATAACCGGTTGGCTTCTCCGTATTCTGAACAATCTCTCGGAACCGCATTTAACAATGGTACAGCATGTCGTTTCAATACAGATAATTCAAATAATAAAGATGAATTAAACATCGCATCGGCATTTTCCTGATAAGGAAATATCCACTTTTCTTCCCCTCGCCTCACACTCGGCCAGCGAGCAATACTATTTTGAGCAGTATATCCCCTGTATTTATAATCCCTTATAATACGTCTTAAGAGCCGATTATCACCCGTTGGTACCCAATTGTGGTCATCGATCGAAATAGAAGTCAACGCAGAAACATATATCTTATACTTATACATATCGTCAATCTGTGGGGTCAACTCAGGATTCAACGCATGTATCCCTTCAAGAATAAGTACATTAGAAGATTTCAACTGTAATTTGTTTCCCCGATACATGCGACGACCGGTTTCAAAATTATAAGTAGGTAAATCTACCTCCTCTCCGGCAAGTAAACGTTCTATATCGTGATTAAACTGTTTCAGATCGAGGGCATATAACGACTCATAATCATATTCTCCATCATCATCGAGAGGGGTCTGATCCCGATTAACAAAATAATTATCGAGAGAAATCGTAACCGGTACAAGTAAATTGGTCATTAACTGTATCGAAAGTCTCTTAGAGAATGTTGTTTTACCCGAAGAAGAGGGCCCTGAAATAAGAATCACTCTTGCCCCTCCGTTCTTATTACGCTCATATATCTCATCGGCAATACCTGCAATTTTTTTCTCATGCAACGCTTCGGAAACTTTTATCAAATCGGTCGCTTTACGCAGTTTAATCGCCTGATTTAGATTTCCCACATTACTCAATCCGACGATATGGTTGAAATTTACATATTCCTTAAAAGCCTCGAGCATTTTCTCCTGCCTCACCACTTCCGCCACTCGAGAAGGATCGGTTTCGGAAGGTGGTAACAACAACAAACCACCATTGTATTTAATCAGATCGAATACTTTCAGATATCCGGTAGACGGTACCAAACAGCTATAATAATAATCGATAAGATTATCGAGTTTATAATATATCGTGTATAGCGTACGAGAAGATTCCAGAAGCGCCACCTTATCGGGCATATTATGTTCTTTGAAGAGCTTTAGAGCATCTGCAGTAGGACATTCGATTCGCTCAAAAGCATAATCGGCATCTACAATTTCCGACATCCTTTTTTTAATGGCTGAAACCATTTCGGGTGTAATCTCGATACGATCCCCCAAGCCGCAATAATATCCCTTCGACACCGAATGTTCGATACGCAGCCGTGTGCCGGGCATTATATCCTCTATTGCTTTGTATAGCACAAAACAAAGCGAACGCACATAAGCTCTCATGCCCGAAGGGTGCGTAATATCTATAAATTCTATTTGCTTAGGATTATATACTCTGTAGTCGAGTTCTTCCGTTTTGTTATTAACCCGGGCACATAATATTGGGTAAGATAGCCGTATCCCCAACTGTTGATATATCTCCTTTAAAGAGCTTCCCTCTTTTACCTTAACCCGATGACCGAGGTCCTGACTTATTATTTCTATATTTTTATCTATATCTTTTCTTGTCTCCATTTATAAACTAAACTATAAGCATTCTTAATATCATTACCGAATATATTTTCATATCGTTGTAACATTGCGCATGTTTCATTTTTTTATATTTTTGCATCAAAATTAGTTCGGTAACAGATTTTACGCTAATATACCAAGAAGTCTCATATAAAACAACAAAACCAATAAACTAAATGTAATGGAGTACACTTTTTTCGACTTTTTGACCCTCATCGGCTCTCTGGGTTTATTCTTATACGGTATGAAAGTCATGAGCGAAGGGCTACAAAAAGTAGCGGGAGACCGGTTAAGAAGCATTCTCACGGCAATGACCACCAACCGATTTACCGGGGTACTTACCGGAGTACTGATTACCGCACTCATTCAATCCTCATCGGCTACCACTGTCATGGTGGTGAGTTTCGTAAACGCCGGACTTCTCTCTCTCGTACAATCCATATCGGTTATTATGGGCGCCAATGTAGGAACTACCGTTACCGCATGGATTATTTCGATTTTCGGATTTAAAGTAAACATAAGTCTTTTCGCTATCCCGCTTATCGGATTAGCCATTCCGTTCATTTTTTCAGGCAACAGCCGCCGACGCTCATGGGGAGAATTTATAATCGGTTTTGCATTTCTATTCATGGGTCTCGACTTTTTAAAGAATTCGGTTCCCGATCTGCAAAGTAATCCCGAAATACTCGCCTTCTTATCGGAATATACCAATATGGGATTTCTTTCTGTATTGCTGTTCCTGCTCATTGGGTCGATAATTACAATTATCGTACAATCCTCGAGTGCTACCATGGCCATTACCCTGATCATGTGCAGTAAAGGCTGGATTTCTTTCGATATAGCCGCGGCAATGGTTTTAGGAGAAAATATAGGTACGACCATAACGGCCAATCTTGCCGCCATCTCTGGAAACGTTTCGGCCAAAAGAGCAGCTTTCGCTCACTTTATGTTCAATATCTTCGGCGTATGCTGGGTATTATTATTATTTTTTCCTTTTACCCGGTTTATCGCATATTTGGTCGGGGAACTTACCGGAGGCTCACCTTCCGACTTGATAAACTTTATACAACAACAGGGACCGGATGTTATTAATAAAATATCGAACGATAACGCCCACCTTACCGGGGCCGAAGCTGCTTTAAGAAGCCAGTACCAGGGAATGCAGGTAACGGTATCGTATGCATTGTCACTTTTCCACACCGTATTTAATATCGCCAACGTGCTCATCATGATATGGTTTGTAAACTTTTATGTTTATATTGTCACACGAGTGATAAAGGTAAAACATCAAGACGACGAAGAATTCCAACTCAAGTTTATATCGGGCGGCCTCTTATCGACCTCCGAACTTTCGCTTCTACAAGTTAAAAAAGAGATTGGAGTTTTTGCCGAACGTACCAACCGCATGTTTGGAATGGTTAGAGATCTGATACACGAGAAAGAAGGAAGCGAAAGTTACTCGAAGATATTCAGCCGTATCGAGAAATATGAAAAAATAAGCGACCGGATGGATCTCGAGATCGCCGCATACCTGAATAATGTAGCCGATGGACGCTTAAGTTACGACGGTAAATTACAGGTAAGCGCCATGCTGACGATGACGTCGGAAATTGAAAGCATCGGCGACTCCTGTTTCCACTTGGCGCGTACTTTACAACGTAAACAAGAGTCAAAAACCGAATTTACCGAAGGCATCATTGCCGATATCGACGTTATGATGCGGCTCGTATCGGAAGCTCTCGAAAATATGATCTCTATTCTTACACGTAACGATGTTACCGAGGCCGATTTCAACAAAGCCTATAATAAAGAAATGGAAATTAACAACTTCAGGAATCAGTTACGCACAGCCAATATCGAAAATATAAATTCTAAAAAATATGAGTACCAGTCGGGAACTCATTTTATGGATATTATATCGGAATGTGAAAAACTGGGCGATTATATTATCAATGTTATCGAAGCGGTAAAAGAAAAACGTAAAATAAATTAATCATATCCCCAAATATAGATAAAAAAAGGCGCAATACAACTTTTATCTATTGCGCCTTTTTTTATTCTTGATTATACATAATCAGGAATGAGATTGTTTCAGCAATGCGGTCAACTCTTTAACCCCTTCAGTCGCCCCCTTACGAATGACCCGTGTAATATTTCCCGGTGCATGCACCTCGTTCGGATCGATAAGATACACCGGTACCCCCCGACGCACATAATGCAACAGACCCGCAGCAGGATATACATTCAAAGAAGTTCCGATTACAACAAATATATCGGCTTCAGCAACCCAGTCGATCGCTTTTTCGATCATAGGAACGGCCTCCCCGAACCAAACGATATGAGGTCTCAGTTGATACCCTTTAGCACACTTATCCCCAATTTTAATATCGGGATTGTTAACCGGAATATCATAAATCAGATTTTCATCACCTGAAGAACGGGATTTCATCAATTCACCATGCAAGTGTAAAACATGGCCGCTGCCGGCCCGTTCATGAAGATTATCTACATTCTGTGTTATAATACGCACCTCATACTCTCTCTCAAGGGTAGCCAAACCACAATGACCTTCATTAGGGTTAGCCGTTATCAGCTTACGGCGCAACATATTATAAAAATCGAGAACAGCTTCAGGATCACGCTCCCACCCTTCAGGCGTAGCAACATCCTCTACCCGATGATTTTCCCATAACCCGTCACTGCTCCTAAAAGTAGAAAGTCCGCTTTCGGCACTCATACCTGCCCCTGTAAGCACAACAAGTTTTTTCATATTTCAAATATTTTAAGTTATTATATCGACAGAACAAATTCTAAAATCTTTTGCGAAAAGAACAAAATACCCTTCAAAAACGTTTGGTCTTAAAGATTTTTCCCACGAGGGATTAGCACAAATTTAGGTTTTTTTTTAATAGAAAATTAAAGAACTATACAATAAAAACTCTATCTTCGCCCGATAGTTGCATCAAACGATCGCAATCGGGTAAAGTTTTATATTTACCTTTTATAAAATTAAAATCTACTATGGACAAATTAAGCTATGCATTAGGCCTGAGTATGGGTAATAACTTTAAAAGTTCGGGTATCTCCAAAATCGATGTTTCAGACTTTGCAAAAGGAGTTAAAGCCGTATATGAAAACGAAAAACCGGAAATGACCTATGACGAAGCCAAGCAGGTAATTAACGAATTCTTTACCCAGATGCAAAAAGAAATTACTGAGAAAAATGCAGCCGAAGGGAAGAAATTTCTCGATGAAAATAAAAAACGTGAAAACGTTGTGACACTCCCCAGCGGGTTGCAATATGAAATCATGAAAGAAGGAAATGGCGAAAAACCGAAAGCTACCGATAAAGTAAAATGCCATTACCACGGTACACTTACCAACGGCCAGGTATTCGACAGTTCGGTACAGCGGGGCGAACCAGCTGTTTTCGGAGTAAATCAAGTTATACCGGGTTGGGTAGAAGCTCTACAAATGATGCCTGTAGGCTCTAAATGGAAATTATATATACCTTCGGAACTCGCTTACGGAGAAAGAGGTGCCGGTGACGCTATCGCTCCGAACTCAGCCCTCGTATTCGAAGTCGAATTACTGGATATTGTAAAATAATCTTTATACAACATTTTATTAAAATGAAAAAATCAATCTTATTTTCAGTACTTACTGCCGGTGCAGTAGTTTTTGGACTCACTTCTTGCGACAGCAAAAGCGGTAGTAGCTTAAAAACAGATATCGACAGTGTAAGTTACGCTTATGGCGTACTTAACGGTCAGGATATGGCTACCGGTATCAAAAGTTATCCTAAAAAAATCGATGTAGATCAATTGATCAACGGTATTTCTACTGCAGTAAACTCAGACACGACCAAAATGTCTTACGAATTGGGAATGCAAATCGGCATCAACATGAAAAATCAATTCCAAAGCATGTCAGAACGCGATTTGGTAATGAATAAAAAAATCTTCATGCAAGCTTTGTCTGCTTCTCTCAAAGGTGATTCAACTCTCTTATCGAGACAAAAAGCAGAGGAAGTTTACCAAACTTTTATGAAAGCTTTCCAAGAAAAACAAATGAAAGCCGAACAGGAAAAACTGGCTAATACTCCCGAAGCTAAAAAGAATAAAGCCGACGGCGAAAAATTTTTAGCCGAAAAAGCAAAAGAAAAAGGAGTTAAAAAAACTGCGTCAGGGTTACTTTATAAAGTAAATAAAGAAGGAAAAGGTGAAAAACCGACCGCAACCAGCAATGTTAAAGTAAATTACAAAGGTACTTTGATCGACGGTAAAGAATTCGATGCAAACAAAAAAACCAGCATGAATGTCGCTCAAGTTGTTCCCGGATTCAGAGAAGCTCTTATGATGATGACCCCGGGTTCGAGCTATACTGTTTACATCCCTGCCGAACTGGGCTACGGTGTACGCCAGGCAGGTTCTATTCCAATGAACTCGGTACTGGTATTCGATATCGACCTGCTCGAAGTCGAACCTTCTAAATAATATTTACAGAAAGAAAAACTTAGACCGATATAGTCTCGGTTACAGGCGGTGATTATTTTTTTAATCTCCGCCTGTTTCTTAATTTCCGATTTAAAACCAATTACTTAATTAATACATAACAACAATGAAACACCTAATTACTATAATCTGCTGTTTGCTGGTAATTCTTCCCGCAACGGCAAAAAAAAGAAAAGCCAAACAACCTAAAATACAAAAAGTAGAATTAAAAACAGAAGCCGACTCTCTGGCTTATACTTTTGGCGTTGTTAACGGGCACGATATCTCCAATATGTTAAAAAGGCAAGATAAAAAAATAGAAGTTAATGATCTTATAAAAGGAATCGACAAAACCTTTTATACCGATTCTACCCGTTTTTCTTACGAATTGGGACTGCAAATGGGTTTTGCCATGAAGCAACAGTTCGAAAAAATGGACAAAGATAGTATCGTTGTAAACAAAAATATGTTTTTACCCGCTCTATATGCTGCTTTGCTCGGAAAAGAAACACTAATTTCGAAAAATGACGCCGAAACAAAAATAGACCAATTCGGCCAAGAACAACGAAAGCGGATGAACCAAAAAGCAGAAGCTCGAAAAATGAAAGAGGCCAAGGAAAACCTCGAAGCTGGCAAACGATTTCTGGCTAAAAAAGAGCAAGAGCCCGGCATATATAAAACCGCATCGGGATTATTATATAAAGTTTTACGTGAAGGTGACGGTGTAAAAATTACCCCCGACTGCAAAGTAAAAGTAAACTATATCGGGTCATTAGCCGGTGGGAAACAATTCGATAGTTCATATAGCCGGAACGAACCCGCAATTTTTGGGGTTACGGATGTAATCAAAGGCTGGAGCGAAGGCCTACAGCTCATGAGCAAAGGGGGAAAATATATATTATATGTTCCTTCCGAACTGGCTTATGGAGAAAGAGGTGCAGGAAGTGATATCGGACCTAATTCGGCTTTGAAATTTGAAATAGAAATTATCGACGTTATCTGTCCCAATCGAGAAGATAAAGAATAAAAAGTATAAATATACAGTATTTCCAACTGCTGTTTTTTGAGCTTTTAACCGACTTTTCGTGTCTTTTTGTCGAATTACACTCTATAAAAGTGCATTCTTCAAAAAATATTCTTATTTTTGTTGGCAAAATGACTAACAACACGATATACAATTATGGAAAAAATAGATAATCTCGACAGACAAATATTAGAAATAATTATGCGTAATGCCCGCATTCCGTCTAAAGACGTTGCTGTACAATGCGGTGTTTCTCGGGCAGCGATACATCAACGTATACAACGCATGATCGATATGAACGTAATTGTCGGCTCAGGCTATCATGTTAACCCTAAATCTTTGGGATACCGCACCTGCACTTACATCGGCGTAAAACTGGAAAAAGGTTCGATGTACAAAGATGTCGTACCCGAACTCGAAAAAATACCCGAAGTAGTGGAATGTCATTTTACAACCGGTCCCTACACTATGTTATGTAAACTTTATGCCCGTGATAACGAACACCTGATGGAGCTATTAAACAATAAAATACAAGAAATTCACGGCGTAGTAGCGACCGAAACTCTAATCTCTCTCGAACAAAGCATGAACCGCGAGATCCCTATCAAGAAAAAAGAAGATAAATTAAAATAGAAAATATATTCTATTCAGTTAAGGAGTATACCACGGGTGTACTCCTTATCTTTTTGTAATTGATCTTTTAATTCATCAATACCTCTCATACGTCTTTCTGGCCGGATGAACGAAACAAATTCTATTTCGAGTCCACTCCCATACAGATTTCCCGAGAAATCGAACAAATTTACTTCTATACTCCGTTGATTGCTATTATCTACAGTCGGCCGAGTTCCAATATTTAACATACCCATATAACGCCTGTTTTCGTCCGTAACTACCCATACAGCATATACGCCATTGGCCGGAATTACTTTGCAAGAATCCTCTATTTGTAAATTAGCCGTAGGAAACCCTATTTTTCTACCTAATCGATGGCCTTCTACGACACGGCCTCGTAAAGTATAATGATAGGTAAGTAAACGTCCGACTTCATCGACCCTTCCCAATGCCAACAAACGTCGTATTTCGGAAGAGCTTACATGCATTCCGTCAGGTGAATAAACATCAGCCCTTAATATTTCTATATCCAGCTCTTTTCCATAGCGCACATAATCGTAAAAATCTTCGCTACGGTTATGTCCGAAACGATGATCATACCCGACATACAAAATGGCAACACCATAGTGTTTCACCAATAGCTCAAGAAAATTACGAGCAGAAAAACGAGAAATTTCCAAAGTGAAATCGAGCACAATACAATAATCTACACCCGTAGCAGACAAATGCCGTATCCTTTCTTCAAAAGTAGAAACTAGCTGTAGAGAATAGCTCTTATCCAAAACTTCACGGGGATGGCGGCGAAATGTAATAACAGCCGAAGACAGCCCTTTTTCCCGAGCTGTTTTACGTATATTATCGATAAGATAACGATGACCGAGATGTACTCCGTCAAAAAAACCGATCCCGGCAACAAGAGATTTAGCCGGGATCATATCCGGATGGTCGATGATTATCATTTTTCATTACAGAATTGGGCTAACAAAGATAATACAAAATAATTACTTTACCCATAGGTTACCCCCAACTCTCGTATTTGGTAATTGTCCTTATCAGAAACCGGCTATACACTAAAGTAGATTTTGCCTGAATCACAATTGCTTAAAAAAATCTCCTATGAGTTTATGTATAAAATATAGAATTTTATTTTGTCAATTCGGAAAAAAGCAGTAATATTGCATCGCTTTTGAGAATTCTCAAGCCGGTCCTATAGCTCAGTTGGTTAGAGCATCTGACTCATAATCAGGGGGTCCTTGGTTCAAGCCCAAGTGGGACCACTTTAAAATAAAAAAAAGGCTTACAGTTAACTGTAAGCCTTTTTTTATTTTCTAATTCATACTACATTCACAACCTTATCCTCCCCCTTTCTATATAATCGCCAATATTCTTAAAAATATTTTTTCATACACAATATAATCCACCAACGTAATTATAGAATCTCCAGATAAGGCCAAAACGCCTCTGAAGTTTATACCGTCTTTTTCTCCGGTCCTGTCCCTCTCTGTTTTCTCCAACCAAAAATACAGCTTCAAAATAAAGATAGTTGCCGGCTGCAGTTCCGGCAACTATCTCATAAATTATTAATATATACCTATTAAACAGTAACGTTCATTGTGTTAAAACCGAAGTCTAATTCAATACTATCTTCTTCGTCATACAGCCTTTCGAATTGAATACCTTCAATATATTTGCACCAGTAGGTAGCGAAACAAAAGTTTTTGATGTTGAGATGAATTGATCTACTACCTTTTGACCGGTTACATTATAAACCGACAATCGCGTACTCTGATCGATCTCTCCCTCATAATTGATCGAAATCTGATTATTTCCTTCAATTTTTATAACAACCGGTAACTCATTCTCTGACACAGGTAAAGAAATACCCTGAATGTCGTCTTCTCCATACAATCCTATTTCAGAATATTGAAGAGTTGTCGCACCTCCTGTTTCAAACGTTTTGAATGCATAATATTGATATGGTTTCGGATTGGAAACCGCAAATGCAGTTCCAACGAAATTTTCGTCCTTTAATCCGCCATTTTCCACATAGTCAATCGTTTCCCAAGATTCTCCATCATTTGATCCACACAATACCCAATTTTTAGGATTCCTACCTTTATAGGTAGCATTATCATTGGCTGTATAAATGACATACCATTTCAAAAGTACCGGTTGCTTCATAGTCCACGCAACGGTTGCAGGAATATTTCCCGTACAATATTTAGTTGTCGTAGAACCATCTAAAATACGAGAACATGGTTCATTAGTACTCTTTCCATCTGTACCGGTAATAGATTTGTCTATTACCTGATCCAATAACGAGATTTGAGTCAATACCATGTCTATATCCGCTTTATTTCCTCCTACTGTTGTACCTTTATCTAAGTCGGGAAGTTCAACGGTTTTGAAATAAGTACGATAGCTCGGAATATTTTCCGTTACAAATTCACCATTCTCCACCGTTATTTTCGAAGTAAATGGGTCGGAATACAACACTTTCACATTATCGGCCGCATTGGTAACCCCGGCCAATTTAGCCTCATTTCCTTTCATATTTGCTTCCGAATTACTAATGAAGGCCAACGGAGCAGCAATTACTTTATATAAATTAGTCAAATCATTATACATATGGTGTCCCGTTTGTACGCAATCACTCTTCAATACCGCCGATGTATACATTTTCAACACATTCGAAGCGGCCTCAGAGGTATTATCTCCAAGAAGCATAAATGTTTTACCATCTATCGTAACTTTTAGTAAAGTTGAAGTACTGTTGAAGTCTCCGATCGTCGTCTTTCCCATGGTATTAACAGCATCTTCATGAGTAAACAAAACTTCGAATTTAAGTCCTTGAAGCGAGAAAACCTCTCCGGTGTGCAATTTGGCGTATTTGCAATCAGGATAATATTTATTAAAAGTTTCTTTCATAAGGAAAGTACTTGAATCATAACCCGATCTCATCGTTTGATAAGAAGGGAAATTGAACAAGACACTCTCGACTTTCAATACCTCATGATATCTTGTTACAAAAGGATAAACCAAATATACATGATCGCCATGTGCATGGGAGAAGAACCAACCTCGTATGTTCAACATTGTTCCGGGTTCCTGCCCTGTAATCTCATACATAAATTTCAATAAAGCTTCTTGCGCCGCAATACTGCTTTGACGTTCATGTCCCGAATCGATAATAAACAAACTGTTATCTTTCAATTTAATAATTATCAGTGCTCCACAATCGATCTTCCAATAGTCGGATTTAGAAGTTTGTCCTTCTCCATGGGTATAATCAAGACTATATGAATAGAACTCTGTCCTCCCTGTTCCCTGAGCGGCAACATCAAGATCAGCCAATAAAGTGCGCGTCGAATTATCTTGTATTATTCTAACTTCATTTTTTGATCCCGTAAAATAGACATAATAGAATCGGTCTTCGTTTTTCAACAAATAAAATATATTGTTTTCTATTGTGTTCGTTGTTATTTGAGTAAAACCATTATCTAAAAGAACCGTGATATAATCATTAAATGTTTCTAAAGAAGTAGCACTAATAACTACCATTTTTGAATCTTCGTCGGTAGTCGTTTCTTTATCGATAGCCATACCGGGGCCTGAATTATATACCTCACTGATATTTCCATCCGGGTAAAGAGGGAAATTAGGGAACGGAATGCCCGGAGATAGTTTGATTGTTATGGTACCCTTTACTGTAAAATCGGGACTCACCGCAGCAACATTTATAGCGACATTTTCTTCTTCGGTAATTTCTGTGCCAGCACTTATTTTCACCTTATTCGATACGATCTCAATTTTAGGACTATCCGAACTTATATTCATTTCGATGTCATGTCCGGATATAAATTTAGATAAATCAAGCTCCATACCCGGTCTTAAAGCTCTACCGGTAACATCCAACAAGTTTAAATTATCAGGAGAGTTCGCATTTATTACATAAGTATTTACCGGTATCTTCTGCCATTGAAACACAGGATAACCATCACCCAACATTTTCCATACATTTACAAAATCCCAACCCAATGTCGTACTATAAAAAGTCTGGGATTTAGCATCTGCATCATCCGGCAAATTAGCTCCATGCCTGTTATCCTTTCCATAATATGTTGTGCCGCTTGTTACTTCAGATAAACTATTCAAGTCGTATTTTCCTACCAAAGTAGTACTCAATGAATAGTTATTAGAAATTGTAGCAGGCCGGTCCGGATTTGGGATTATACGCATAGCTCCTCCACCTGATGCAACAAGGAGAGAAAGATTCACACAATTATCGATTGCAGGTTTATAGTTTCTTTCTACAAAACCGAGTAGTCCCGCAGCTTGAGAACCTCCTGCCGTTCTTATCATTCCGGAGAAATAAGATTTCGAAAGTGTACAATCCTTACCGCTGGCAATAATACCGCCGGTATTATTGCTTGTACAATATACATAAGCTGAAGAATAACAATTCTGCACTTTTGCACCTCCGACAGCCTGACCCACTAATGAGGAAACGTGATCATTACCCTGAAAATAGCTATCAGCTACATAACATTCTTCTATCAGGCCTCCTGTCATTATACCCACTAAGGCACCAATATCCTTTTTGGCTATAATATTGGCATTTTCGATACCTAACCTTTTTATGGTAGCATTCGTTGTTGTTGCAAACAAAGCGGCTTTTTCTGTTTCAGAATTATTATACACAAGCCCACTGATAATGTGCCCGTTCCCATCGAGGGTACCTGTAAAACCATCGATAGGCACCCATGCCTCAGTTAAGGCAATATCGGCAGTAAGTTTATAATCTCCGGATAAATTTTTTGAAATATCTGCTAAGCCTGCAGCATCCGAAATTTCTGTCTGTGCACAAACATTCGCCCAACAGAAACAAATCAAAGACAATATGGCCATTTTCTTATGCCATAAATTCATCGCACTTTTTTTCATGTTATTATCATTTAAGTGATACAAAAATATCATAACAAAAGTATGATAAAAAAAGAAAAAACAAAAGATTTTATCTATACTTTAGTCCATTTGATATTTAAATTTCAACCGATTAAAATCTTTATCACATCCCTGTTTATTTAAAGTACCGCTAAGAACGTTGTCAGAAGGTATAATCATCCGTTATTATTTCAACAGCTCTCCTTCCTTCTATAATTTACTAATTTCCAGCAATAATCAAGGTATTGTTTTCTTTCCTACTTTAAATAATTTTGCGACTTTCCACCAAAAGAAAAATTTTCGTTAATGATCTTGTTTCAAATTTTATTCTTACCTATCTCATCATTTATTACATAACGAGACAGGGAGAAGGTATTTTTTGCGTTCTCCCTGTCTTACAACTCTTCATAAACCGGAATTTGTAATAATACACTCGATTAAATAAATATAAACATATATTATGCTTGTATAATACCTGAATTTATTTATTAAAAAACAGATTCAGGTACATTTTCCGGATAATCGACACCTTAATTTTTATACCCGTTTTTAGAATTTATTTTTATCACTTATTTAGAAATATATTTTTCTTTAAAACCGCATATATTCTTCCCATTCAATAACATCTCAACAATAGGTAAACCGATCGTTTAAAACGAGATATTCTAAAAGAATAAACGTGAATCGGGTTGAGAACAATCCCATATTTACTTCATACTTCACTGATTACAAAATACATACAATATTTACAGCGACTACAAGTATCTCTGCGAAAATACAAATAAAACCAGTTATTAATATATTTTATATTGTAGAAAAAATATTCAAATAACAATTGTTATATATATTAATTATATTAAAATATTTATCCAGAAAACCCCATTATATATATAAATAAAATTTCGAATGCTTTTTCTTTCAAAATCTTGAAAATGATCGCAATCTCTCTCCTTGTTACGAACTAAAAATAGACAGAATTATTTACTTAAAACAAAATTTTCGGATAAACAGAAAAATAACCAATGAAACAGAAGATATATACGACTTACCACAAGGTTACGCAATAAAAGAATCGAAGTCCGGAAAATATACAGAAAAATCCTATTAAAGAATTGAAAATAACTTATACCCGTCACCAAAACATATCAGCCCCTCATAAAATTCTTAAATCATTTTTTAAAACATTTTCACTCAGATAAAAAGATATTTAGAAACTACCTCAACGTGTAAAAAATAATATCTATATTTGTAAATTAATCTCAGATATTTATTTTATTTTTTATTCCAATCGTGGAATAGTGTACTTAGGGGAAAATTACCTTTTTTGTTTGTGGTGTCATGCGTTTTGAAGAGAATTCATTATGAAAAAATATTTTAAGTTTTTTACGCTGTTAATTACTTTTTATCTGAAGAATGAAGCTGCTCATGCTTTTAACAGTACCTATGAAGATACAGGTAATTTCTTAAATGCGTTTATGATCTCTTCTCTGTTATTATTTATTTTATTACTACTTCTATTTTACAGGCATTTACGTCTCAGAAAAAAAATCAGGATCCAAAATCATGAATTGAAGAAAAACCAGTCGATCACCGAATCGGCATTCGAAAATATCCATTCCTATATCTTGTTAGTAGATAAAAATTTCATCGTAAAACGCACAAATTACTATAGCCTTACAGGTGACACAAAGCAACAAAAAAATAAAACCGTAGGTGAATTACTTCATTGCAAAAATGCGATAGAATGCGGCTGTGGTAAAAGTGTACAATGCCCACATTGCAATATCCGTAATGCGATTGGCAATTCTTTTAAAAAACAAAAAGATTTCAATAGCCTGAAAGCATCGCTTGATATTATAATGTCCAATAAAAATACGGTATCCTGTGAAGCTATTATCTCAGGTTCTTACCTTAAATTCGGTGAAGAAGAATATGTACTTATTTCGGTATTCGATGTCACAAAAGAAAGGCAAATACGAGAAAAAGCACAACGCGATAAAGCTCAGTTTTTTCTTACGATTAATAGTCTTCCGGTAGGAATAGGAATATGCGACAAAGAGGGCTATATCGATATCGTAAATAATTTTTATCACGAAACAATGGGCACTACTCCAGAATATCTTTTAAAAAACAAAGTGAATTTCTTTAAAAACCCATGCATACCAAACGAGCTGAAAAGCCGAATGAAAAAGGGTGAAAAGATATCGGAAGAAGTAAAATACGATTATAAACTTCTTAATAAAGAAGGATATTTTATCAGTAAACATTCAAACGTACAATACTATCGCATTATTACAGATTACATTAAAGATCTCCAAGGAAATATCGAATCATATATTATCATTTGGGTAAATAACACTCTGATACATAATACCCTTAAAGAAAATCGAAACATCCAGAATATGTTCCGGTTTGCCTCATCTGCATCAAAAACAGGTTTTACATTGATCAATTTTCTAAAAGACGAAACAATTGTAACCCCCGAATATCTGACTAATCTGGGAGAAAATATAAACACCGATGTAAAAGATATTATTAAAAATTATCGCCGAGTTCATCCTGAAGACAGAAAGAAATTACTCGATTTTACCGAAAAAGCATTCATCTCTCATATCCCTGAAGAAACATTCGATATGGATATCAGAGTAATGGATGCAAATGGAAATTGGAGGTGGGTACGCCAGATGTTGAAACAAAAAACATTCGAAAACGGAAATGTCGAAATACTGGGTTGGAATATCGACTCAACCGACCGTAAAAATGTAGAAGAAGAGTTAAAGAGATCAAAAATAAAAGCCCAAAATTCTGATAAACTAAAATCGATATTTTTAGCAAATATGAGCCACGAAATACGTACACCATTAAACGCAATCGTGGGATTCTCGAGATTACTTGCCGAATCGGATGATCCTGATGAAAAAAAATCATACGCCGATATTATCGATAACAATAATGAATTATTACTTCAATTAATTAACGATATTCTCGACTTATCGAAAATCGAAGCCGATACTTTAGAGTTTGTATATTCTGTTGTAAATATAAATTCGTTGTTATATGATATTGAACAAAGTACCAAAATGAAAGCCGGAGAAAACAGCCCGGTTGAAATCATTTTCGAACCCGGATTACCCGAATGCAATATATATACCGAACGTAATCGTTTGTCGCAAATAATTACAAACTTCTTAACCAATGCATTGAAATTTACTTATGAGGGGGCTATTCGTTTCGGGTACAAACAACAGGAAAATGGTCTATATTTTTATGTCACCGATACAGGATCGGGAATCAGCAAAGAAGACCAGACTCTTCTTTTTCAACGTTTTACAAAACTAAATAAAATTAAGCCGGGAACAGGTCTCGGTTTAGCCATATCTAAAACAATCGTCGAAAAACTGGGAGGTGAAATCGGAGTAAGTTCAGAAGAAGGTAAAGGGTCCACCTTCTGGTTTACGTTACCAACCGAAATTATCGGTATATCTCATGAGAAAAATTCCTCCGAAATACAACACACAGATAACAAACAAAACATCGAAGATGAAGAAATCATAATCGATTCCGAAATATCGGCAAAAACTATTTCTACCGGAGAAACAAAGAAAAAAACAGTTTTAATTGCCGAAGACATGGAAGACAATTACAAATTATATGAGGTCTCTTTAGGCAAAAAATACAAGCTCATTCACGCCTGGGATGGACAAGAAGCTGTAGAGTTATTTGAAAAAAATAATCCCGACATTATTCTCATGGATATAAAAATGCCTGTTATGGATGGATATAAAGCAACCGAGTCTATCCGAAAAATTTCCAATACAGTCCCCATAATTGGCGTCACGGCCTTCGCTTTTGCAGAAGATAAAGAAAGAATATTATCCTCCGGTTTCGACCAGTATCTAACAAAACCAATTGTCCCTAAAAAACTAATTGACTTATTGGAATCGATGGGAATATAAAACGTTTGTTTATGATAAAGAATATTTTAATTACGATTTTAATCGTGTGTAATATCGGTATTATACACGCCCAAAATTATAATATTCTCTCAAAATCAAATTACAATATTTCAGAAACCGATACATTAGATAATTTCATACTTACAGGATTCATTTTCAACCTAAAAGGAGAGGCCCTTGAAGGGGCTAATATATACAATGCCCGATCGGGAGAAGGAACAATAGCCGATTCTTCAGGCCATTTTTCTTTATCTGTAAATACAAACGATGCAATTAAAATATCGTTTGTCGGATATGTTACACAAGAGATCACGGCAAGGAAAGTATCTGAAATTTACATCCGCCTCGAACCGAATTTCATAGCTCTCGAAGATGTAATTATTACAGCGCTCGGATTGGAAAAAGAAATTTCGACTTTATCTTATTCTGCCGAACAAATTCAAGGAAAAGAACTGAACAAGGTAAAAGATATGAATATGCTCTCGGCTCTTGCCGGAAAAATACCGGGGTTGCAAATCAATAAAAACGCTTCCGGCCTTGGAGGATCCATCAAATTAGTGCTCAGAGGCATACGGTCTGCCAGCGGAAATAATCAGCCGTTATTTGTAATCGATGGTATACCTATACTGAATACATCTTACGAACAGGCTTATACCGCTATCGGAAGTTCGACCGACGGAGGAAACCGAGACGGAGGAGACGGCATATCGAACTTAAACCCGGAAGATATCGAAAATATCAGTATTCTCAAAGGCGGTGCAGCAGCGGCACTTTACGGAAGTCAGGCAGCAAACGGAGTAATACTGATCTCTACAAAATCAGGAAACCCGGGCATACAGCAAATCTCATTTTCTACCAGCTTAACTGTGGATAAAGCATTTTGTCTGCCACAATTTCAAAATAACTATGGCGCAAGCGATGAGTTCGAAAGTTGGGGAGTAAAAGGAAATTATCCGTCATATAATAATGCCGGACAGTTTTTCAACACCGGGCTCACCTCTATCACAGCCCTTACCTTGACAACAGGGAACAATACGGCCCAGAATTATTTTTCATATGCAAATACTACCGGAAAAGGAATCATAGGTAACAATAAAACCGAACGCCATAACTTGAATATCAGAAGTTCGTCTTCTTTTTTTGCCAAACGCCTCCACATCGACGCTAACGTAAATCTGATCAGACAAACAATAAAAGACCGCCCCGTACCCGGCGGATTTTATATGAATCCGTTAGTCGGTTTATACCGTTTTCCTCGCGGAACGGATATTTCCTTTTATAAAGAAAATTTCGAAACATATAATTCGGCAAAAGGATTTACTGAGCAAAACTGGATATCCGGCACTCAGGATTTCGAACAAAATCCCTACTGGATTATAAATCGGATACATAGTAAAAGTTCCCGTAACCGAGCACTCGTCTCACTTGCTATTCAGTGGGACATAAACCGGCACTTCCGTATTAAGGCCAGAGGTAGTTACGATTATGCATCCGACATGTCGCGCCAAGAAAGTTATGCCTCTACAGCCCCGGCACTCGCCGGAGAAAACGGTAGATACGAAGAATATTCCTATCTCGAATCCCAAAGATACGGAGATATAATAGGACAATATAACAACTATTTCGGAATATTCTCTTTGAATGCCGATATCGGAGCTTCGGTAAACGACACCCAAGTTAATTCGATACGTTACGATTCTAAAAACGCATCCCTTAAATATCCGAATGTCTTTACCCTGGCCAATATCAATATGAGTGGAGCCGCTTATATTTCACAACAAATAGAGGCTCGAAAACAGCTGCAATCGGTCTTCGGCACTTTTCAGATAGGCATTCGCAACGAAATATATTTCGATGCCAGCTTCCGTAATGACTGGTCGAGTACATTAGCATTCACACCCCATCTAAAAAAAGGTTTTTTCTATCCTTCGGCAGGAGCCAGTTGGCTAATGAATAAAACCTTTAATTTCCCGGAAAAAATTTCACTTTCAAAAATAAGAATATCCTGGAGCCAGGTAGGAAACGATATTCCCCTTTTCATTACGCATCCCGTTTCTCATTTAGGAGCCGGAGGAAATATACAATTAGCTGATGCAGCCGCATTTAATACGCTCAAACCCGAACGAACCAAGGCCATCGAAATCGGTACAGAATGGAAATTTTTCGATAACCGACTCGACTTCAATATAACTGTTTACCAGACAAATACTCACAACCAGGTTTTCAAACTACCGGCACAAACCGGAGATATATACGCTTATCGATATGCTAATGCCGGAAATATAAGAAATCGGGGTATAGAATTTTCAATCGGAGGCAATCCGGTAAGCACATCGTCATGGGACTGGGACACGAGAATAAATTTTTCGATGAATCGTAATAAAATTATTCGTTTACACGATGAATTACCGATGTTTCTCTATGGTCCTTATGGATTTTCGTCAAGTTATGCGATGAGGCTGAAAGAAGGCGGCTCGTTCGGAGATATTTATGGCAAAGCTTTTAGAAGAGATGATAACGGGAATATACTTTATGAAACATCCGGAGAGCATAAAGACTTACCCTTGGTAGATGGAGAAGGCAATACGATAAAAGTAGGTAATTGTATGCCTCGTTTTTTGCTGAGTTGGGCAAATAATATTTCATTCGGAAATGTGATTCTCTCTTTACTTATCGACGGTCGATTCGGAGGCAAAGTATTATCTCAAACTCAAGCAGATATGGATCAATTCGGGGTCACAAAAGCAACCGGTGATGCCCGTAACCAAGGATATGTAAATCTCGAAGGGCATAAAATAACGAATATAAAAGGATTTTATAAAAATATAGTCGGGGGCCGGTCGGGAGTGACCGAATACTATATGTATAATGCCACTAACATACGTTTGAGAGAATTATCTGTCGGTTATTCCCTACCCGACAAATTATTACGACAAACCCGTATTTTTAAGCAAATACAGTTCTCGTTTATTGCCCGGAATCTGTTTTTTTTATTTAAAAAAGCCCCGTTCGACCCGGAACTCGTACTTTCAACCGGCAATGATAATCAAGGGATAGACTCATACGGGATGCCCACGACTCGAAGTTTCGGATTCAGTATAAAATGTGAAATATAATGAATGCTTACAAATTATACCCGATCATATTAACATTCAGCCTGATCTTTTCAGCAGGCCTCTTACCGGCATGCACCGATCGATTCGAAAACTATAACACTGACAAAACAGGCATCGACGATAATAATCCGGGGATTATTCTGGGTATTATACAAGAAGGAATATATTTCAATTACGACTTCGGCAAAGGAAAAAACTGGCCCTATCAACTGATGTTTAATCTCAATGCAGATATGTATAGCGGTTATATGCACGATTATAAACCATTTAACGGTGGCAGTTCCAATTCTGACTACAATCTTCAAGAAGGTTGGAATGAAACATTCTGGATATATACCAATTCATATATCATGCCACAAATCATCCGTGCCGAAAAACTTACGAAAATAAATTATCCCGATTTATATGCTATTACCCTGATTCTTAAAGTCGAGATCATGCATCGTCTGACAGATTGCTACGGTCCGATAATCTACCGTTCGTTCGGGAATAAAGACCGTTATTATATTCCCGATACCCAGGAAGAAGCATATAAGACTTTTTTCAATGATTTAGAAACTGCCGTAAACATACTTTCAAATTACATTAACGAGGAAGATAACGAATCCCGTTTCTCCCCTTACGACATTTTGTTAGACGGAAAATACAGTTCGTGGATAAAATTCGCCAATTCGCTGCGCATGAGACTTGCTATACGAATAGCTATGGTTGAACCGCAAACGGCAGAAAAAGAATTCAAAGCGGCGTTAGAACATCCCGGAGGAATATTAGATAATTCAGAAAAACCAGTAGCCGTATCTACCAATAGTGGATATCTCAATCCGTTAGGAGAAATTAATCGTACCTGGGACGAAGTATACATGAATGCCTCGATGGAATCGATTTTAAATGGATATGAAGATCCTAGGCGAAACCTCTTTTTCGAACCTTGTACAAAAGATATCACCTTAAAAGACAGATACGGAAATGATTCGGTCACCATTACGCTAAAAGGCCGTTTTAAAGGGATACGGCAGGGAACTTGTTTCGGGCATCAGTATTATATCACACACTCGAAAATAACCGTAAATCCCACTACCGACGCAATACTTTTTACAGCAGCAGAGACTTGGTTTTTACGAGCAGAAGCCGCATTAAGAGGGTGGACGTCTGAAAACCCGGGAACTTGTTACGAAACGGGAATAAAAGCATCTTTTTCACAATGGAAAGCTCCCAATGTGGAATCTTATTTGCAAAACGACCGAATAGGCGCCGATTACATCGATGCTTTTACGGAAGATTTTAATATAAATGCCCGTTGCAAAGTATCACCTCGATGGGATGAAACGGCATCGTCCGAGATAAAGTTGGAAAAAATTATCACTCAAAAATGGCTTGCCATGTTTCCCGAATCCTGTGAAGCTTGGGCAGAACAACGACGTACAGGCTATCCTCGCCTTTTCCCTGTTTTAATAAACAACAGTAAAGATGGATGCATCGATACCGAAATTATGATTCGAAGACTCAATTTTCCCCGGTCTTTGTCTCAGTCGGAACCTGAACTTTTTAAAATGTTACAAACAGCCTTCGGAAAACCGGATAATGCCGGAAGCAGGCTATGGTGGGATACCGGAAAAAATTTTTAAATTGAAATATAAATATATATACAACAGGTGTCTAAGAGTTACAAACGAAAAACAAATACATTATGAAAAAACAGTAGCAAATAATACCCCATTTAGAGGATACATATTTCACGTATTTATCCAAGAAAACATTTATCACAACACACGCTTAAAAATGTCTTGCATTTTATCAGGAACATGTATTTAAATTAAACAAAATCTTAATGATGAAACATCTATCTTTCACTATTTTATGCTTGTTATTTTTTGTCTTTTATTCACAAGCCCAAATAACAACCTCCGGTATCAGTGGAAAAGTGACATCGGATAAAGAAGCGCTTATCGGAGCTACCGTATCGGCCATACACGAATCGTCGGGAACAAAATATGTAACATCGAGCAACCAAGACGGACAATACAGCTTAAAAGGCATGCGAACCGGCGGACCCTATCGTATAGAATACAGCTATGTAGGTTGTAATAAACTCGTTTATAAAGACATATATCTAAAATTAGGAGAAAATCTCGTATTAAACGTAACTCTGCAACCGTCTGCCGAATTAAATGAGGTCGTAGTGTCTGCCAAAAAAACTCGCTTTTCAGGGGAACAACCAGTAGCTACTACACAAATTTCGAACCGGGAACTAAACACTCTACCTACGATAAACCGTACTTTCGACGATTTTATCCGCCTTTCGCCTTATGCCGGAGCTCAATCTAACGGTTATGCCATAGGCGGGCGAGACGGTCGTATGAATAACATTACTATCGACGGAGCCAATTTCAACAACAATATGGGGCTTGCCCAAAACGGTTTTATGCCAGGTGGCGGTAATCCCATTTCGATGGATGCTATCGAAGAAATGCAGGTAAGTGTCGCGCCTTTCGATGTTCGCCAGTCCAATTTTGTAGGAGCCGGTATAAATGCCATTACCAAAAGCGGAAGTAACCAGTTCAGAGGATCGGCATATTACTATTTCAGAAATGAAAAGACACGCGGAAACAAAATCGAAGGTATCGACTTGGGAGACCGGATTCCGGAGTCGACAACTACTTACGGATTTACCCTGGGCGGACCTATTGTAAAAAACAAATTATTCTTTTTTGTTAATGCCGAACATGAAAAAACCGACAGCCCGGTACATTTATGGAGAGTTTCACAAAATGGAGAATCCGATCCTTCTAACTTTATATCACGAGTCACGAGCGCGGATATGGATGCTTTTTCGAGCTTATTGAGAAATACCTACGGCTATAATCCGGGAAGCTATACCAATTTCGACGGAGGGAACTTAAATAACCGTATCATGGCCCGTATCGACTGGAATATAAACCGCAACCATACTTTTACAACAAGATATAATTATACCAAACGTGAGACTGATTTCCCGGTAAACAGCACCAGTAAGCCGGGGTCTCCATTGGCCTTTAACAGAGTAAGCGAATATAGTATGGCCTTTTCAAACTCCAACTACATTATGGGAAATACCATACAATCTTTAACAGCAGAACTGAACAGTAATTTCGGCAACCGTATGTCGAATAAACTTATCGGAACTTTTATTAAAAGCGACGATGAAAGAAGTTCCGATTCGAATATTTTTCCTCATGTAGACATATTAAAAGATGGAAATCCCTTTATGACAGCAGGCTATGAACTTTTTTCATATAACAATGCCGTAAATAATAAAGCATGGACTATTACAGACAATTTCAGTTACATAACCGGGAACCACATGATAACTACCGGTTTGTCTTACGAATCCCAATATGTTTCGAATGCTTTTATGAGATATGGGACGGGATATTACTTGTATGACAGTTTCGAACAGCTGGTAAATAAAGAGGCCCCTTCCCTTTATGCGCTGACTTATGCTTATAACGGCGTAAAAAATCCCCGTGCGGAATTAAGATTCGGCCAAGTATCGGTATACGCCCAAGATGAATGGAACGCCGCTCCGAATTTTAGACTGACTTATGGTTTACGTATCGATGTACCTCTATACCTTAACAAACTTACCGAAAACAAATTGGTATCTGAGTTAACATTTGCTTACGGGGAACGTATAAATACAGGGATGTGGCCTAAATCGAGGCCTCTGATATCTCCTCGTATCGGATTTAATTGGGATCTGAACGAATCCCGGACAATCACGTTAAGAGGAGGAACGGGTATTTTTACGGGCAGAATCCCTCTCGTATTTTTTACCAATATGCCCACAAACGGAGGCATGATACAAAATACCGTTACCATAAACCAACCCTCAGATCTCGCCAAATTGGCCGGAGGAATACGTAACGGAGAAGAAGTACGTCAATTGATTCCCGAAAAATTCCCGAACGATCCTACGACTCTTGCCTCGGGTGCAATCGCAGGTGTAGACAGAGATTTCAGGTTGCCCCAGGTATGGAAATCGACTTTGGGAATAGATTTTAAATTACCGTTTCTCAATTCCGAATTATCGGTAGAAGGCATATACTCAAAAGACATTAACGCGGTCTATCATTACAATTGCAACCTGATAGAACTCGAAGATAGCCGCATGAAACGTTTTGAAGGCCCCGATAACCGTTACCTCTTTCCTGGCTCAAGAAACAGCAGCGTTGTAAATTCAGTATGGGAAACTACGTTATTAAAAAATACCTCGAAAGGATATAGCTACAATATGAATATCACTTACCGGATACGTCCTATCGACAATCTATCGGCAATGATCGCTTATACCTGGTCGGGGGCTAAAGTCATTTCAGACAATCCGGGCGACCAAGCTTCATCGGCCTGGAAAAACAGCCCGGCAGTAAATACAGCCAACTATAGCGGATTACAAAATTCGCAATATCTTACCCCGCATCGCGTTATCGCCTCCCTTGCTTACTCTATACCGTATGCCCGCAATTATGCAACACATTTAGGGGTATATTACTATGGCTGTAATCCGGGTAACTATTCTTACATGTACGATAACGATATGAACCAGGATGGAAACTCAAACGATCTTATCTATGTTCCCCGTACAAAAGACGAAATAAAATTCGTTGATAAAAACGGCTATTCCAAAGAGCAGCAAGAAGATGCATTTTGGGACTTCATAGAGCAAGATCCTTACCTAAGAAATCGAAAAGGGAAATATGCCGAAGCTTATTCGGCTCGTCTTCCCTGGGTAAATCGTTTCGATATAAGAATCGCCCAAGATTTCCATATTTACACAAAAAAACAGAAAAATACGCTACAACTTAGTGTCAACGTTCTTAACTTTGGAAACCTGCTGAACAGTTCTTGGGGCACTATTAAAAGCAATGCCGCCGGAAAGAACGGAAGAATTCTGCATTATGAAGGCTTAGACGAAAATAATATACCTACTTTTTCTATGAATACGCTAACTAAATACGGTAAACAAGTGCTGCCTACCGAATCCTTTTCCCGTCAGAATATGACTGATAATTGTTGGCAGATACAATTAGGAATAAAATATATTTTTAATTAAATATTTCGAGGAAAAGAGTGGCTAAAAAAAAGAAAATAATATTATTAACTACACTGGTTGCCGTCGTGATGACGACGGTAATCGGTGTACTCGTTTTTTTATTAAATCCCAGAGACAAAGAACAAATTTATAAAATACTAGTCATACACTCTTATAAAGAAGGATATTCGTGGGGAGAAGAAATAAATAAAGGAATCTCGACCGGATTTTCTAAAAATCATTTAAACGTTTCTCTAAAACATTTTTATCTTAACTGTGAACAATTAAATGCCAAATCGGAATTAGCCATTCTCTATAAATTACTGGAAGAACAAAAAGAAAATAAACCCGATCTCATTCTTGTTGAAGACGACCAGGCGACTTTTTCCCTGATTACCTGTGAACACCCTTTTACAAAAAATATACCTATTATATTCGCCGGAGTAAGTTACCTTAACTACGATATACTTATCGGACATAATAACATAACCGGGTTCGAATGCAAAAAAGAATTGCAGAAATGTATCGATTTGGCCCGGTCGATTTCATCTGTAAAATACATCAATGTCGTTATAGACAGTACTATTTTGGGAAAAGCTTCCCAAAAAGAAATCATAGAACAGTGGAAGCAATTACCGGCAAGTTACAAAACAGATTATAAATTACGGTTTATTTCCCCCCGAGATACTCGCACATTTAATGTCTTATTTCAGTTCCGTTACGCCCAAAACGATGAAATATTCATTCTTCCCCGGTGGGATTTTACCACTTCTTTATTTTCGAATATTTCAAATCGACCATTCTATTCGCTCTGTAACGAAGGAATAGGTAAAAATATGAATGGAGGTATTCTGGGCGGTATATTTCCTACGTCATTTCAACAAGGTTACGACGGAGCCTGCCTTGCGGCCGATATACTATTGAAAAAAAAGGTTATTACTCATGTCCCGTTACAATACCATGCGTCGAAACCGGTATATGACTGGCTACAAATAAAAAGACTCGATCTTTCGCCATCGTCATTCCCGCCCGAAAGCTATTTTTATAACATGCCGGCCTTCGAGAAATACAAAACCGTAATTATCATCATTTCGGTAATTGTCGCAATACTGTTATTGACAGCCTGCTATATGCTTATAAGAGAATACATAAAGAAAAAAAGAATACAAGAACAACTTTTTTCCAATCAGCAGTTACTGTATCAGGTTTTTCATGCAATTAATTTTTATCCCTGGTTATATGACCCCAATAACGAAATTTTCTCTTTTGACAAACGGTTTTTTAGCGGAACCGATATTCCGTTTATTAAAAGTCCGCAGATAGGAAAAGAAGAAATACTTCAGCGTATACATCCTGACGACAGGGAGAACATCAATGCTCAAATACGAAATTCGATAAAACACCCTGAAAAAAGAGGAGAATGCGAATTCAGAATAGGCAATAGAAACGATAAATTCGAATGGTGGAAGATCGCCTTTTCTGCCATTACAACTTCTTCAGAGAAAGCCCCCCGCATTTGTGGAATCTGTTTTTCGATAGAAGAGGTAAAACAGCATGAAAAAGAACTCATTATCGCTAAAGATATGGCTGCACAGGCAGAACTGAAACAATCGTTCCTTGCCAATATAAGCCACGAAATACGTACCCCGCTGAATGTAATCGTCGGGTTCACAAACTTACTAACCGATAACGATGACATTACAGATGAAGAACGCCATGAAATCATCCAAACTATTAATAAAAATTGTGAGACGCTACTTAAACTGATAAACGATATTTTAGAGCTTTCACTGCTTGAATCCGGGAAAATAGAACTACAAAAAGAATTTTGTAACCCACATGTATTACTGTCCCGATTAATAGAACAATTCGAATCACAAAAAACAGAAAATGTAAAATTCAAACTATCCACCCCCATACATCCCGTAATTTTTAAGACAGATGAAATACGTCTTAAAAATATCTTATCTAATCTGATTCATAATGCTGTAAAATTTACACATGAAGGGACTATTACCATCGGATACAAAACAAATGAAAATAAAGAAATCATCTTTTTCGTCCAAGATACCGGATGTGGAATCTGTGAAAAAAAACTTCTCGTTATTTTCGACCATTTTTATAAAGAAGACGAATTTACACAAGGAAGCGGTCTCGGCTTGTCTATTAGCGCCCGAATTACAAAATTATTGAACGGGGTTATAAAAGTTGATTCTCAAAAAGATAAAGGTAGCTGCTTTAGTATAATTTTCCCTCTAACTAAAGAAGATAAAGCAGAGAACCCCAAAATCTTTATGGATACTTATTCTCCAAAACCTGAAAATGTACCGAAAGCTGATCGATATAATAACTTTCAAAAACCATGTTTGCTGATTGCCGAAGATATCGAAAGTAATTTTCTCTTACTTCAAACTATTATCGGTAATAAATACAATATAATATGGGCGAAAAACGGAAAAGAAGCTGTCGATTTATTCAAATCGGAAACTGTAAATATGATATTAATGGATATAAAAATGCCTGAAATGAATGGCATTGAAGCGTTAAAAGAAATCCGTAAAATATCCTCTGATATACCCATCGTTATGCAAACAGCTCATGCTTTCGATAGAGATCGTGAAATCGCCGAAAAAGCCGGGTGTAACGGGTTCATTACAAAGCCAATTAATCCACAGATACTCAGAGATATGATAAATCGGTTTATCAATATCGATTCCTATAAGAGAACAAATAATTAAAGATGAACAGAACACTCATATATATGAAACCTTTTACAGATAAGATTTACCACTTTTTCAGAAAATCTTTCTCTGCCGGGCTACTATTCTTACTATGTCCGATAACATTATTTGCCACCGACAAATCGACGATACTTATTATCAGTTCCTACAACCCCGATACACAATTTACAACCGCTAACATAAACGCATTCAGTGAAGAATACGTAAAATTAGGGGGGACATCCGTAATCTCAATCGAAAATATGAATTGTCAAAGCCTTCCAGAGTCGAAGGAATGGAAAGGGAGAATGGGTAAAATATTAGCTAAATATAAAGAGACTCCACTAAAATTGATTGTTCTTTACGGGCAAGAGGCTTGGTCGTCTTACCTTTCACAGGATGAAATACCGATAAAAAATATACCCGTTCTCTGTGGAATGGCAAGCCGAAATGCTGTTTTACTTCCTGATGAAAATCAAAATTTGAACGAATGGTTTCCCGAAAGTGTCGATGTATTCGACGATATGAACCATAAAAGTATAAAATCGGGATATGCGTATGAATACGATATACCTACCAATATTAATTTGATACGGCACTTATACCCGTTAACCCGTAATATAGCCTTTATCTCTGACAACACGTATGGCGGTGTTTCTTTGCAAGCTCTCGTAAAGAAAGAGATGAAAGCGTTTGCTGATCTTAATCTTATTATTCTCGACGGACGTTTTAATACCATCTATGAAATTATAAAAGATATTAGCGAACTTCCTCCTAACACAGTTATACTGTTCGGTACTTGGAAAGTAGATGCATCGAACGCCTTTTTTATGAAGAACGCTATTTATACCATGGCCGATGTAAATCCTAAAGTACCTGTATTTTCTATATCGTCATTAGGTGTAGGAAACTGGGCTATAGGCGGTTACTCTCCTCTCTATCAGGAACAGGGAACAGGCATGGCACAACAAGCAATAGATCTCGAACACAATAAGGAAGTAGAAGTAAAATTCATACCCAATTACTACTTATTCGACGCCAATAAAGTAAAAGAAATGGGCATTTCTCTCAGCAGCCTTCCTAAAAATGCGACTCTCATTAATAAAGAAGAGCCTTTTTGGAAAAAGTACCCGATGGAAACTACTGCAATCGGAATTACCTTATTTATTTTGATCATCGGCTTTATGACGACTTCATATTTTTATTTAAGAACAAAACGTATAAAAGAACATTTGGAAAAATCGGAAAAAGAACTGATCATTGCCAAAGAACATGCCGAAGAATCGAGTCGTTTAAAAACAGCATTTCTGGCGAATATGAGCCACGAAATACGTACACCGCTGAATGCGATCGTAGGTTTTTCGGCCGTATTAGCCGAAGAAAACGAAAACCCGGAACAACAGGAATATCTCAACATTATCCAAAAAAATTCAGACTTATTATTGCGTCTCATCAATGATATTCTCGACGTCTCTCGATTGGAATCGGGACGTGTACAATTCAATTTTTCGACTTACGATATCGTACAGATATGCCATGATCAAGTAGCTACTTTAAATCAGGTAAAAAAGACCGATGCAGAATATATATTCGATACCCAAGACGAAAAATTCGAATTGGTGACCGATTCACAACGATTGCAACAGATTATTATCAATCTACTCAATAATGCCGGTAAATTTACTTCCTCAGGAAGTATAACCCTTTCCTATAAAAAAGAACCAGAAAACAATCGGGTCGTATTCTCCGTTACCGATACCGGCTGTGGAATCCCCAAAGAAAAGCAAGCGAAAGTATTCGATCGTTTCGAAAAATTAAATGAGTTTGCCCAAGGAACCGGATTAGGACTCTCGATATGCAAATTGACCATTAATAAAATGGGAGGCGATATTTGGATAGACAGTTCTTATAATCAAGGAGCCCGTTTTTGCTTTTCTCATCCCTTGAACCTTATCCCGAAAGAAAACGGGTTATTCAAATAATCGATAATTCAAAAGCATATAATATAAACAGAAAGGCTTCTTTCTCAAAAGAAGCCTTTCTGTTTATATTATCGTATTTAACTACTTTACTCTGATAATTCTCATATAATCGAGCATAGCCCGATTAACATTACCATTCATATTCTCATTAAAATCCTCAAATGATAATACGACAGTACGTTTCCCTTTTTCGAGCCCGGTTCTTACCTGATTTGAAAATCCCCACTCCGACCACATATCCCTGCCGCGCTGCGGAAATACTACCGTTCCCCGCTTTTCTCCATCGACAGACAAGGTACGCATAGCACACTTATTATCTTCAATCAATGTATTACTCCCGTTCGCATACCTGAAATCGAATATATATTCTCCTGTCTCGGGAACATCTACCGTCATCACAATTTCCCGATTTTCCGTTTTCGAAATTTCCACTGCTCCATTACCTGTAAATTTACGACATTTTTTAAAATCAGTCACAGGAGCAAATTCAGATACATATACAATTGTTTCGTATTTAGGATCATACACCGGTAACGGTTCACTGGCAAAACCTTCATATCCTTTTTTATCTACTCCGATAAACTGATATTCGGTATACATACCCGGATCACCGATACGAAAACGACTTCCGTTTATCGACGCATCGTTTACATGTGCGATTTCCTTCCCGTCTTTAATTATTTTATAGGAAACAGCATCTGCAGCCTCTACCCAAGCCAATTCATTTATTGCAGAAAGATATCCTTTAGGTGTTTCTACCGAAGTATAATTAGGTTTATCATTGAAATACTGACTTTTCGGCGTATTATTTTTCATCACCATAACAATTTTATGGCGCCCTTTTAACTTAGGAGTAATTATCGGATCGCTTTTCTTTCCGTCGATCGTAAAAGAATCAAGTTCATCGCCATAACCGCTAATTTCTATATCGAGTGTCGCATTTCGGTACTTAAAATTTTCAAGTTTCTTTTTACCCGCTAATGCTTTTGGAATAAAGGGCCTGAAAGCTAAATAGTCTTTTTCGAAATTAATTCCGAAAAATAATCGGTGTACAATCCCCAAACTACCAGAAATACTCCATAACATATTGCTCGAGTTCATCTCAGTTTTAAAGTCTCCGTTTTCGGCTACAAAGTTCTCCTTATTAGTTGCAAATAATGCGGCCGCACGATATACCGCCGCGATACCCGCAGTTACAGCCGGCTCATTTCCAGCTTTTGCTGCAGCCCAAGTCCAATATGTCTGTACAAAAGGCCATATTCCGTTATTATGGTAAGGAGTCATATTCGGTATCTGAGGGAAAAGGCAAGTATTACCGAAAGGCGTATGTACGACCGAACGTACAATTTTTTCAGATTGTTCCTGATCGGCAATATCGAACAATACACAAAGAGATTCTCCCAATGTTTCGGAACGGGGCGACAGTATTTTTGCATTACGCCCGTAAAGATATTGTCCGTAATAGCCTCTATCGGGCATCCATAAATAACGATTTATTCCCTTCTTTATACGCTCTGCATTTTCTTTAAAATGCGGAACTAATGCATTATCTCCTGTTAATGACGCCATCTCTGCAGCGATCTCGTTGGCCCTATAAAACGCAGCATTTGTTCCCAAACATTCAGACTCGTATATATCGGCCGGTTGCATCCACCGTGGATATTCCTGCTCACGCCAGTCGAGAAACGAAGATTCTCCTCTGACTAAACCAGTTTCAGTATCAAAAACTATTTGCTCATCTTGCAATATCGTGTTCTTTATAATCTCGTATGATTTAGCCAACCAGTCTTTGTCTCCCGTAACCAAATAAATCTGCCAAGCAGCGACAGCCCAAATAATACGATCCGACGATACCGGATAAGATCCTCCTGTTCCCGTGTCCTGCACGATGCGACCATCTTTAACTTTACGCATCAGGCTGTTCATAGAAATATCGGGACGCATATACGACATCGACAACAATATACTGTAACTTATATCACGAGTCCAAACTCCTCCCCAAGATTCACCGGTACGCCAAGTATTATCAGCCTCTATAAGATTAGTAGCCTCTTCTACCGAAATATTGTAAATCGCATCCGAAATGAGAATATCTGAAGTAAAGCGTGGATAACGGTCTACTTCTTTTTTCTTCTTCCATGAACAAGTAACCCGTTTTTTATCCTGATTATTCATAATAAGCTCTATTTCGTATATTCCGTCACCATCATCATCTTTAAGTTCCAGATCGGGTCGATTTTTCAGACGGCCGAAATTCCATGTCAATGGTTCGATATTGCCGGCAATATATACACTTTTAAAATCTTCTTTCATAATTTTATTACCTCTCGGTGTGATATAATATCCTTTTTCATCGAACGATCTGAGCACATGATTCATATCCAGCCTAATTTTTAGACGGGTATTCGGCACGATCACAAAATCATCAGGAATTTCTCTTTTATCAATGTATAATTCACCGAACCTAAATAGCGGTGTTTCATCTTTTCCCGTAAGAGATAAAATATTAAACGTATGATCATATCCTCCATGGTTCTCATTATCCCCCCCGTTTATACAGAATTTAAAGAGCATGTGAGGATTTTCGGCATTCGATACATCTTCAGGACTCCTATAATTACTCCGTATCTCATCTGTCGATATGATTCGAGAAATATATTCTCCTTGAATTACTTTATCGGTAAATACCGAATATGCGTCATTACCATAGAGCAAACCATTGTTTGATTGCCCGAAACAAATACCCCAAAAGGCATTCGCAATAAGAAAAGAAAATAGCTTTTTTTTCATAGCACAATATTTAATCGTCCCTCAGGACTTACAGCATAATTAAAAAAACACAAATGATTATTTTAAAAATCCAAAATACGATTAGGATCACAAAACGACCCCTGAATTATTTCGAGGTGTGAAGGTAATAAATATATCGGGAACACTTTATTTTTAGAATATACTTTTCATTTTTATCACTCAAAATCTCTGTATCGATATTTTTCTCTAACAAAATCACAATTCAGACAGAAACATTACAAATATTTTCATACATCTCTCTATATCCTTCATTTCGGATACAATAAAGATGCATATTCACGAATTTTATCACCCGCAAAGTTAAACAATCACAATAAAGAAAAGATGGTTTCCGCAAATAAATGATAGCTAAAAAATAAATCTTCGGGAAACAAACGGGAACGGACTATTCACATAGTCGATAGGTGTCATTATAAGAGTTTTTTTGCGATTCACATCGATATTAATATTCAGTTTTTCCCTCCCGAAGATTTATATATCAATTTTGATATAAGATTTCTCCGAAATTTTGAAACAAAGATATATATGATATTTTAAAAAATAATCGTTTTCTCCCGTCTATTTTCCTATTTTTTTTTGATGCTTTAGCCCTACAACACATTGTAGATTGATTTTAAACATAATTTAACACAAATAAAGTTACAAAGAGGTATTTCGGTTCTGCTATTTTCTCAAAACAATAAAACTTCGAATAAACTTTTTAAACCTTCAAAAATCAATGCAAATAGAAAGTCCCATTTAAAACATTTGATTTCTTCTCTCCCCCGGATATTCTACATTAAACGTCTTATATTTAAAAGAAAAACTTCTATACTCAAACGAAATAAAAAAAATTTGTATTATACGGAATATATTTTTAATTTTGTTTATCATCATAAAGTGCTTTAACTTTTTCACTACACCATACAAAACAACCCTCATAATACCTCTTACATTATGCGAAAAATTCTATCTATTTTAATTACTTTTTTTCTGGTAGCGACGGCATCAGCAGACGGATTGGTCGATTATGTAAATTCCCTGCAAGGGACAAATTCAAAATTCGAACTAACCAGAGGTAATACATACGCAACCCTCGCTATGCCATGGGGAATGAATTTCTGGACCGCTCAAACGGCTAATAACCGGGATGGCTGGATATACCAATATTTCAAAGACGAAATTAAAGGATTCAGGCAAACACACCAATGCAGTTCATGGACAAATGATTATGCCGCTTTCTCTTTAATGCCGCTTTCAGGAACACTCATCGTTGACAACACCAAACGGGGGCAAAAATTTTCACATGATAACGAAATCGCAAAACCTCATTACTATAAAGTTACTTTCGATAACGGACTAACGACTGAAATGACACCGACCGAACGAGGAGTACATTTCAAATTCGATTTTCCGACCAATAAAGCTTCCTATATCGTTGTAGATGGTAACAGCGGAGGTAGTATGGTACATATCTTCCCAGAAGAACGAAAAGTAATAGGCTATTGCAAAAATGCAAACAGTTCGGTGCCGGCGAATTTTGCCAATTATTTCATCATTGTATTCAATCAGCCATTTACAGCTTACGGCACCTATGACGGCACCAAAGATTACGCCCTCAATTTTAATTCTACAGAAAGTGAAAGTGACAATACAGGGGCTTATTTAAAATTCGAACCCGGAGTAAAAGTCGAAGCGCAAGTCGTATCTTCTTTTATCAGTCACGAACAAGCCGAATTAAACTTCGAACAGGAACTTAAAGGAAAAACATTCGACGAATTGAAAAAAAATGCCGAAAAAGCCTGGAATGAAAAATTAGGAAAAATAGAAATCGAAGGTGCCACTCAGGAACAACTCGAAACATTTTATTCCTGCTTCTTTCGATCGATGTTATTTCCCCGTAAATTTTACGAAAAAGATAAAAATAACAACCCGATCTACTACAGCCCTTATGACGGTAATATACACGAAGGTACCATGTATACCGACAATGGTTTTTGGGATACTTTCAGAGCCCAATTTCCACTAAATCTTATTTTACACCCCTCGATGCACAGCGACTATGTGCGTACGCTCATGGAGGCTTATGATCAGAGTAACTGGTTGCCTTCGTGGTCGTTCCCCGGCCATAGCGGAGGTATGATTGGAAATCATGCGTTTTCTCTGTTAGCCGACGCTTATGTAAAAGGGGTACGTACATTCGATCCACTGAAAGCCCTCAAAGCCATGAAGCACGACGCAACAGCTAAGGGTCCCGGAGGACCGTCGATCGGACGCGACGGTTGGGAATATTATTTCGGGCTGGGATACATTCCCTATCCCGGAGTAGGTGAAGCCACCGCTAAAACACTTGAATATTGTTATGACGACTTTTGCGCAATGCAAGTTGCCCGATTATCGGGAAATCGAGAATACGAAGAATTTTTCGGAAACCAGATATTTAATTACCGTAATGTTTACGACCCCGTTACCCGATTTATGCGAGGGCGGCAAAGTAATGGGGAATGGACTCCCAATTTCTCTCCGATCGAATGGGGAGGTCCGTTTACCGAAGGGTGTGCATGGCATTGGCACTGGTCGGTAATGCACGATATACAAGGGCTGATAAATCTGATGGGAGGAGACAAGAATTTCGTAGCAAAAATAGACTCGGTATTTTCCGAACCCAGTGATTTTAAAGTAGGCTCTTACGGTTATGTCATTCACGAAATGACCGAAATGGTAATGATTAATATGGGACAGTACGCTCATGGAAATCAGCCCATTCAACACATGGTTTACCTTTATAATTATGCAGGAGAACCCTGGAAAACACAAAAGTGGGTACGTAAAGTAATGACCGATTTATATAACGCAACCGAAGACGGATATCCCGGCGATGAAGATCAGGGTCAAATGTCTTCCTGGTATGTCATCAGCGCTATGGGATTATACTCGGTATGTCCCGGTACCGACCAATATGTCATCGGTAGTCCGCTCTTCCCCAAAATGACAGTACACCTCGAAAACGGCAAAAAACTGATTATCGAAGCTCAAAATAACTCTCCCGAAAATATTTATATACAGTCGGCCTCTTTAAACGGTAAAAACTTTACCCGTTCTTGGCTTACTTATGATGAGATTATGAATGGCGGAACCTTGCATTTCGAAATGGGTAATACCCCGAATACGACCCGTGGAATTAATAAAGAAGATGCTCCATTTTCGGTTTCCCGGGATATGATCAAAAATGTAAATAATGAGATCAGAAGCCAGGATGACCTTTCGGATATTCGTCTCAATCCCGATGGGGATTATATACTGATGAACGATATAGAAGTCACAGGAGAATGGATTCCGATCAGAGGTTTTACCGGGACTTTAGACGGGAACGGACATATAATTTCAGGACTTCGTTATAGTAATACTGAACAGGCCCAATTGGGTCTGTTCGCATATACAGAAGGTGCCACAATTAAACGGCTCGGAATAGAAGACGCCTTTTTTAATGGAAACGAAGATATCGGCGGTATTGTTGGCCTTGCTAAAAATACAACCATCGAAGAGTGTTATGTAAGTAACAGTTATTTAGAAGGGCGTGATCATATTGGCGGTATTGTCGGCGCGACAGGAAGGGCGATACCGGGAAGTCCTTCAGAACCGTCTATCATAAAAAATTGCTATTCATCTGCGACAATACATTCGAGAGAGCATCAGGCAGGAGGGATTATGGGGGTATTGATAGATGCCAGTATAGAAAATTGTTATTTTTCGGGAGTAATTACTTGCGAAAAAACAAATGCTGCAGGTATCGTTACTCTTGTCGATAGAGACGATGTTTCGGGAAAACTTACCAATTGCGTAGTCATGTCGCCTTACATCGTATCGCCAATCCCTACCCGTATTGCGAGTAACGACCGTAGCAGCAACACTTTTATACGAAGCAATAATTATGCCTGCACCGATATGAAAATCGGAAATACATTCCTTAATCTGGCCCCTGTCCTCTCCAGTAACGCACAATATGGGAAAAACAAACTACAAGGAGCTAATGTATCGGCAACTGACCTAAAAAAATTCGATTTTTACCAGAATATTTTGCTGTGGGATATGTCGAAATGGAAATTCATCGATGATGATGCTTATCCTGTTCTCAACTGGCAAACATTACCCATTAAAAGTGTTATCATAGGTAATTATCAACCCTCCTACACCGTAGTAAAAGGCGATAAAATTCCATTCTTTACCGGAAGCACATTAGGACAAGATTTAACCGTAAATTCCGATAACAACAATATAGCTTCATTCTCAAAAAATGATAATAAAATTACAATTTTCGGTACCGGAACCACCCGTATAACAATAAATACCGGAACAAAAAACGAAAATATATCTTTATCCCCTGTTACCCTTCAAATAGAATCTTTTTCAAATGAAGACCTCTCGCATATGATAATAAATACAACAGACGATCTTAGAAAAATAGAAAACCTCCCCCATGCCTGTTATTTTTTAGCCGCAAACCTCGATCTGAAAGGTACCGCATGGGATGCTATCTGTTCTCAGAACAATCCCTTTACTGGGACACTCGACGGCCAGGGACATACCATAAAAAATGTAACGATCAACCGGGAAAACTCATCGAACCAAGGTTTTTTCGGATATATAAATAACGCGACAATACAAAATCTCAATCTCGAAAATGTACATATTACCGGAAAAGCCGATGTCGGAGGACTTGTAGGAAAAAGTACCGGAGGCAAAATACATCAAGTGTCAGTAAGAGGATATATAGAAGGAAACGATCATATCGGAGGATTAATAGGGGGCACTGTAAGCGACTCACAAACACTTATCGAAAATTGTTTTGTACACGGCAATATCAAATCCAATAACTATCAGGTAGGCGGACTCGTAGGAGCCGTATCAAATACACTCGTAGCAAATTCTTATTTTGCCGGGACTGTTACCGGACCGTATAGCGGAAACGGAAACAATACCGGAGGTATTTACGGTCTGCTCGAAGATGGGAAAAGCGGACTGGCCAATGTCGTATGCGCTGCTGAAAAAGTTTATGGAGGACTTCCGGGAAAACTCATCGCAAGAGCATCGAATGATAATTGCTTGTTAAAAACATTATCGAATACTTACTATAATGAAGAAATGGAATATCCTGGGCCGAGAAATAGCGATGATATAAAATATGTCTATGTCGATAATGTTTCACAACCGAAATCTCTTATCGAACTCCGTCGTCGAGACACTTATGAAAATATCGGCTGGGATTTTGCTTCAGTCTGGAAAATGAACGACGGATTCGATTTCCCTCAATTAAAATACAGTGAAGGGGAAGACGGTATTACCAACATATCGAAAGATTCTGTGTACCGGCTGATCGTAGATAATAACCAATTAATCGTTAAAGGAGGACAAGATGGAAATATATCGGTTTTTACTTTGAACGGAACAAACATTAGGCAAGGACAATTAAATGACGGAATCGCTTATATAAATTTACCCGGGAAAGGAATCTACGTAGTAAACATCGACAATATAGACAACGTATCCTCTTACAAAATCATCAACAAATAAATTAACACACATTTATCATTTCAATAACAAGCCATATTCCGCGTAAGCTTTATATTATAAAAGAAGGTTTATATCGAAATTTTAAACCCTCGTTCTTTTTTACAGTTCTAAAAAATGAGGATAAATAATTTTTAAATGGGATTTCCTTAATAAATGTATTTCCTTTTTTCAATGCCCCTTCTATTACGATATTTATCCGTTTAACTTTCGGCATCGAAAGATTTTTTGGCAGGTCGTATCGTCAGGAATGAGGGAAGACAATCATACCACCCGGTATTAGTCGCAATCTTTTTACAGGCATCATAACTGAGAATGAGCAAATCTTCACCTGTAGGACAAACTACCCCCCTTAGTGCGTAAGTGTCCATTCCCAGTTTCGGAACATACCGTTTATCTACAGCTTCTATTGCTTCTTCCAAATGTTCGTTACCGATCATAGCTTCCGAAACACGTAGAGTAAGATTCTCTATTTTCCCACTGAATATTCCGTCGGCATAGCCGAGCAAAAATAAATCATCGACCGTATCGATAAGCAAAGAAACCCGGGTAATTTTCTTTAATTCCCTATTTTCAAATACAGCAACCGGACTTTGGGTATGATCCATAATCCATTCTATTTTTTCTCTTAATAACGATCCGGGTAAATGCATTGTCTTTTCGCGTATCGTACTCATCATTCTGGAAAATCCTAAAAGATTAGATAACATACCTTTAGAATGATTATTAGTTTGTCCTTCGGCCATAAAGTGAGGTCCGGCACCTAATAATAACAAATCGGACTGCTCGTTATGCACCAACTGCACGATTTCCTGATTCAGCTTATCGGTCACTTTATATCTCTTATCCAAACGTATATGATACTCAGCAGCCTGTTTACTGACAGGAATAAAACTATCTCGAGCATACTGCTGGGCTTTCACCGGATTTAAATCGGTTCCCAACGTAAAATGAGCCGCTATTACATTTATCTTTTTTAATTGTTGTCCAAACAGAATATTAGCCACCGACAATAATAACTTCCCGGTTTCAGGGCGTCCGAAACTTAAAATCAGCCTTCGCGTTCCCGGCATCTTGTTACGATCTTTTCCCTTCCATCGTTCTACCCAATGTAAAATAGGTGTAGTCATAAAAGTCGTAGTAAGAGCCATAATTACCAAAATAGCAAATACTTCGGTCGATAAAATACCCATTTCACGGCCAATATTCAATGCGACTAATTCCATTAACCCCCTTGTATTCATAAGTGTACCGATAACGATACTGTCTTTCCATTTTTCCCCTACCGAACGGGCTGCCAAAGTACATCCCCCCAATTTCCCGGTAATAGATACTGCGACCAAAAAGAAACAAACACCCCATAATTCAGGAGAATTTATTGCCCCGATCTGTGTATTCAAACCGGTATAAGCAAAAAATAAAGGTAGAAATATTACAGTCGCTACATCCTCTACTTTTTCCATCATTACTTTTCTGAATCCTATATTGGAAGGCATAACCACCCCGGCCATAAAGGCACCGAAAAGAGCATGTATGCCTATCGTTTCAGTAATAGCAGAAGACAGCAGAAGAATAAGAAAAATAAAGCCCACAAACGATTTATTAATTACCTCTTTATTGGCATATATATTCCCGATTTTTTTTAAAAAAGGCATTACCAGTATAAACATAAATAATATGTATACCACCGTCAAAGCGATCGTAAACAAAGCGCTAACGAATGTCCCGGCCTGAGCAATAGCAATAACGATAGCTAATAAGCACCAAGCTGTAACATCATCATTTGCAGCCGATGCCAAAGCCAATATCCCGGACTGGGTTTTGGCCATATTCCGCTCCTGTACGATACGGGCTAACACTGGGAATGCCGTAATACTCATGGATATACCCATAAAAAGAGCAAACGGTAAAAAATCGGTTTGTGTCGAAGCATATTCTTCATATACCCAAAAAGACGATAAAATACCCAAAAAGAACGGTACCACAATACCCGCATGGCTAATTACCAGCGTTTCGTTCATTTTATTTTTTAATATTCCGAAATCAAGCTCCATACCGATTACAAACATAAACAGTACCAAGCCGATTTGACTTAATAATTCGAGATTTCCAAGAGAATCGGGTGGAAATATAGCGACAGCTATTTCGGGGAAAAAATGGCCTAATAAGGAGGGGCCCAACGCAATTCCCGCAACAATCTCGCCGATCACTCCCGGTTGCCCGATATATTTGAATAAAAAAGAAAACAATCTTACAACAACCAGTATGACAATAATCTGAAATAACAATATAACAATCGGATGTTGTAAATTATGAGTAATAACCTGCAAAAACATGCCGAAAGGCGAAACATTACGCGAATGCCTCAAAGCCGGTTCGATATGGCTGAACTTTTCTCCATGTGCCAAAGCAAAAAAGATGAGAGCTCCAAAAACGATCATCATCGTTATATATATCACATAATTATGACGGTTTCTATGCATCATATCCTAATATTTTTAGATTCCGTAAAAAACTATCTTTTATTTTTCAAAGTTAGCAAAACAATAAAATGGTTATGTACTTAACAGGAAATTCCTTATAACAGTTTATATATTTTTTTATAAAAAGCAAATGGGTCGGATATCTTCATTCGACTCCGACCCATTGTTCAATACTTCTTAAAACTCCGAGAACTATATCAATCTGCAACTTTATGCATAGTTCTATTTTGCAATGACACCCGAGAAAAGCATACAATATATATTATTATAATATTATTTTTCTCAAATAAAGACACATTAATTACAAAAAAATCGGCGATTTTTTTGTAAGACATTGAGTAATTTTATCGGGATTTTGTTCTACCGTCTGTACACACAAATGTAGATAAACTTTTTATACATATCCTAACTTATTTGTATAATTATTTTAAAATTCTTTTTTTACGTAAATCCACAATTTATTTTATAGCGCTACTTGATATTTTTTGAAGTTAAATATTATTAAAGGTTATTTCCCATTATAATATTATCCTTACATTTGCGCTATAGCTAAACCGGTTTAGTATCCTAAAATTAATCTATATGGAAAACAACGCACTCATAAAAACCGACCAGTCACATTTAGCAGGATATCATCCTTTACACGTAACACCTCAATGGCAGGTAGCAATACTCAAACATCAAAAAGGAGGAGGATTTTTCGATATACACCGTCTCGATATACATCATTTTACCGACGAATCTTTTATTCTTGCCCGAGGACGAGCCGCTCTTGTCGCCGCTCGTATAAAAGAAGATATGATCGAATATGAAATCTCCGATATGCAACCGGGAATTATTTATACAATCCCTGCAAATTGCTGGCACAACATAGGACAAACAGAAGATGCTGAAGTCATTATCATCGAAAATGCACAAACACATTTATGGGATTTCGAATTTTATAACCTCAGTCAAACCAGCATTAAATACTTAAATGAGCTGATAAAAGAAAAAATGAATCTGTAAAAAACATCAAGTAGATTGACGAATAATCTCGGTAACCGGTAAAACGATCTGTTCATAACAAGAAGTTTCCGGGCTCTCTATCTGATCCAGCAATATACGTAAAGCTTCATTTCCTATCGCCTCAAACGGCATGGGAATCGCGGTTATCGAAGGTTCGAGCAGCTCAAGATACGAAGAGTCACCGAAACAGCAGATAGCCATACGAGAAGGAATAGCGATTTCTCTCGACTTCAACACTTTGAAACCAACTGCAGCCAGAAGATGGTTTGCAAAAAATATCGCATCGGGCGGCTCTGACATCGATAACATCGCATCAATCGATCGTCTTACCGAGCCTTCATGATCGGCATTATCAGCTTCGAATATCATTCTTTCGTCGTATTCGATACCAGCCGATTCCAAAGCTCGACGATATCCTTTTTGTCGGTTATCGATAGGGAGTAACTCGGAAGATACAGATACCATTGCTATACGACGGTGTCCACGATCAATTAAATATGATACGAGCCGAAATGCTCCAGGCTCGTCTTCTACCGTCACATGTGACGTTTCTATCGCAGGATAATAGCGGTCGATAAGCACAAGAGGAAAATTATTATTCTTCAGAAGTGCGATATCTTCTCCGTTACGACATGAAGAGGCAATAATCAAACCATCTATTTGTCTGGCTAACAAAGCATTTATTTGGGAACGTTCTTTTTCGGCACTTTCCTCACTGCTGCAATAAATCAGTGTGTATCCTTTACTCGAGCATTGCCGTTCGATAACCTGGGCTACCCGTGCAAAGAAAGAGTCGGTAATATAAGGAACTATCAACCCGATCGTTTTAGACCGGCCCATACTGAGACTACGCGCCAGACTGTTGGGAGAATAATTCATCTTGCGGGAAACGGCAAGAACTCGGTTTACCGTCTCATCGCTGATATTATTTTCTTTTGCTTTACCGTTAAGGATCAGCGAAATAGTAGTTTTCGACAAATTTACGGCATTGGCAATATCTTTCAGCGAAGTCCTTTTCATGCGAATAATAAATGTTTTAACGACACGAATATACAATTTTTATTATAAAAGTTTACATACACATACAATCTGATTCAATAATTAATGAAAAATTCAGACGATAACACATACGGATGGATAACACATTTGCAACCGATGTCGCTTCACGACGGCCCGGGAATACGCACAACCGTATTTATGAAAGGTTGTAACCTGAGTTGTAAATGGTGCCATAACCCTGAAACGTTCAAAATAAAACCTCAAATGGAATGGATCGCTTCCAAATGTATCGGATGCGGTACCTGTATAGATACGTGCAAAGAAAATGCACTGGAAGTAATCGGGAGAAAGATTATAAGAGATACTCGGAAATGTATCGTATGCGGAAAATGTGCAAAAGCCTGTTATACGGGAGCCCACACACTGATCGGAACACGATATACTCCGGAAGAGATATATTCCTCCGTGGAAAAAGATATTCCCTTTTTCCGTGAATCGGGTGGAGGAGTAACTTTATCGGGAGGAGAACCCATGATACAACCGGCTTTTACGACTGCTCTCGCCCGGCTATTATCTTCAAAAGGAATACATGTGGTTCTGCAAACCAACCTTTCATTATCATGGCATCTTTATGAAAAAATATTTCCGTATATCGACCATGTAATGGCAGACCTGAAACATATCGATCGAGAAAAACATTTATACTGGACCGGTGCCGACAACAATCTTATACTCGAAAATATCCAACGACTCGATAAATCGGGAATTTCATACCGATTACGCACTCCAGTAATACCGGGAGTAAACGATGATGAGGAAACAATCATCAAAATGTCCCGCTTTGCCGGGAAAATGCATCATGCCGAAGATTATGAATTATTGCCGTTTCATCCCATGGCATCCTACAAATACGATAACCTGGGAATGAAATATATTTTTGCATCTACTCCTCGGCTATCCGATAAGAAACTTAAATACCTGAACTCTATCGCTAACCAATATAAAAATTAATTACTATGGAAAATTTCAGATATCAACCGCTGATCGACTGGCTTCGTAAAAAGAAGCTGGAGCAAATAGATGAAAAAATAAAGAAAGAAGGTTCTTTAAACGAAGATGATTACGGACGTGTAGTTCCCCCCGAAAAAGCGTGGAAACCAATACCGAATCATCCCGACGGTCACTTTTACGGACTCGACGGATGGTGTACGAATTTCGTATCTCTCATGCAAAATCACCCGGTCTATGTAGATCCTCATGATGCCTTTGCCGGAAGATGGATGTATTTTATGTCTCGTATGACTCCCAAATGGCGTCCGGATATACCCTACGCCGAATTACAAAAAGGAATAGATAAATATAACCTTATTTGCGGAATAGGAGATGACGCACATTTTGCGCCCGATTTCGAAATGGGATTGTCTCTCGGATGGGGAGGTCTGCTCGAAAAAATCGAACATTACCGTAAACTTCATGAAGAAGATACCGAAAAATGCCATTTTTACGATTGTCATCGACAAGCAATAGAAGCGATACAAACCTGGATAAAACACCATATAGAAGCTATCGAGCAGATGATCGAAAAAGAATCTGATACAGGGTTACGTAATAACCTGAAAGATATGGCTCAGGTAAACCGCAACATACTCTCGGGTGTTCCTAAAACCTTGAGAGAAGCATGCCAATGGATTATCTGGTATCATCTGGCTTCCCGAACCTACAACCGAGACGGAGCAGGAGGACAGATAGATACTCTTTTACAACCTTATTATGAGCGAGATCTCGAAGCCGGTATCGTAGATAGGGATACCGTCATATATTACCTGGCCTGTTTTTTGATAAATGACCCCGTTTACTGGCAGCTGGGAGGGCCCGACGCCAACGGTAACGATCAGACATCCGAAATATCTTTCTTGATTCTTGAAGCTGCCGACCGGTTAAACACTTCGTTGAACATAACCATACGGGTACATGATAAACTCAATGAAAAACTTATGCAAAAAGCAGTCGGGTACTTATTGAAAAATAAAAATGCATGGCCGAGATTTTCCGGAGATAAAGCCCTTGTTGAAGGATTCATTCGAAACGGATTCGATGAAAAACTGGCTCGAAAACGGATTGCCGTAGGTTGTAACTGGATGTCGTTACCGGGACTCGAATACACAATGAACGACTTAGTAAAGGTAAATATGGCGAAAGTATTCGATGTCGCCCTTCATGACATGCGGAACGGAAATAATGAATTTTCTACCGTACAGCTCTCCCGAATTTTCGACAAACACCTAAAAAAAGCCGTACATACAGCTGCAGAAGGGATACGCTTTCATTTGAAAAATCAAAAATACAATGAACCCGAACTCATTCTTAATTTATTGAGTCATGGTCCGATAGAAAAAGGGCTGGATGCCAGTAACGGAGGCGCTATGTATTATAATCTGGCGATCGACGGAGCCGGACTGGCAATCGTAGCCGACTCTTTCGCGGCGATAGAACAACGAATCGAGAAAGAAAAAAAAATAAACTGGAAAGAACTCTTCGAATTACTCGACAGCAATTTCGAAAATCCAGACGGGGAAAGAAAACGTCTGCTTCTGAAAAATTCTGAAAAATACGGACAAGGCGATACTGCCGGAGATCGTTGGGCAAAAAAAATAGCAGAGACATTTACCCAATACGTCAGAGACGAAACGGAACCGGAATTAAATCGTATATTTATACCCGGATTCTTTTCATGGGCCAATACCATAGAGCTGGGAATTGCCGTAGGGGCCACTCCAAACGGAAGAAAGAAGGGAGAACCTATCTCTCACGGAGCAAATCCATGCCCTGGATTCGCTCCTGACGGCGCCTCACTTTTACTAGCCAAATCGATTGCCTCCGTACAACCCGGCTATGGAAATACAGCCCCCATGCAATGGGAGGTAGATGTAACATCGATGGGTGAAAAAGCCGCCGCATTTATCGAAGCTGTTGTTAAAACGCACTTCAATCTCGGTGGTACTCTTATCAATGTTAACATCATGGATAAACAAAAAGTGCTGGATGCTTATAAAGATCCTTCATTATATCCTGATCTCGTAGTACGTTGTACCGGATTTACAGCTTATTTTTCGATGCTGACTCCCGATTTCCGCAAACTGGTCGTAGATCGACTATGTGATAACTGATAAAGAATCTATTAAAACCTATTTAAACTAATTGACAAATGAAAAAGAACCGAATTCTCATCTGTCTGATTTTGTTGATAGCGATGCCTATCGCTTCGGCAAACGACAACTTAAAAAAAGAAAAGAAAGAATATGCTGAACGAGCAAAAACAGCCTTTATGAAAGGTTGGAATGCCTATAAAAATTATGCATGGGGACTCGACGCCGTAAATCCTATTTCTAAAAAAGGACACAATTGGTATTCAGAACCTCTTCTAATGACACCTGTAGACGCTTACAGTACGATGTGTCTCATGAATCTGAAAGAAGCCAAAAAAGAAGCAAAGGAACTCATTTTCTCAAAGCTGAACTTCGATAAAGATATGGAGGTACAACAATTCGAAATTGCCATACGCCTTGTCGGGGGATTACTTTCAGCCTATCAGCTCGACGGAGATAAGCGGTTTCTCGATCTGGCTAAAGATCTCGGAGATCGGCTCATGCCTGTTTTCGACTCTCCGACCGGTATTCCCTACCGCATGGTAAATTTGCGTACAGGAAAAATAAGCGGTAATACAACGAACCCTTGTGAAGTAGGTTGTATGCTACTCGAATACGGCACTCTGAGTAAACTTACCGGTAATCCCGAATATTACGACAAATGCAAAAAAGGGATCGTAGAGGTATTTAATCGAAGAGGCAAAACAGGTTTGGTGGGAGCACGTATTAGCTGCGATACCGGAGAATGGCTCGATAAAAATACTCACATCAGTGGAGGCATCGATGCTTTTTACGAATATCTGCTGAAAGGATATATTCTTTTCGGAGATGAAGATTTACTTGAAATGTGGAAAACATCGGTTGCCGGTGTAAACAAATATCTTGGAGAAGATACTCCTAACGGATACTGGATCGGAATGGCCGACATGAATACCGGGAAACGTACAGGAACTATGTTCGGAGCTCTCGATTGCTTTTGGAACGGATGCCTTATTCTCGACGGAGATAACGAACGAGCAGAAAAATTACAAGAATCGATTTTTAAAATGTGGACACTTCACGGTATCGAACCCGAACGTATTGATTATTCTAATATGAAAGTCGTATCTCCTTATTATATGGCGCGCCCCGAAGCTATAGAATCTACCTATTATGTATGGAAAGCCACGGGAAACGACAAATATTATCAACAAGGAAAAACGATGTTCGAGTCCATCGAAAAATATTGTCAACTCGATAACGGTTATTGTCAGCTAAAAGATGTACGTACTAAAGAAAAATGGGATACATTAGAAAGCTTCTTTTTTGCAGAAACGATGAAATATTGTTATCTGTTTTTCGCCCCCGAAAAAACCTTCAGTTTTGATAAATATGTACTCAACAGTGAAGCACATCCATTAAAAAATACGTGGGATAAAAACTGGAAAGGCGGACGCTACAAAATGACAAAAGGGAAATAATCTTATTTCTATTAAAAGACTCCGGGTATCCGAAAATTTCAGCACCCGGAGTCTTTTTATAATAAAATTAAAACTCTCTCCCTTATAAATTCTTTTTCAAAACCGCTTCAACTTCTTCCGCATCCGGATCTATCGCTAAGATTCTTCCATCTGTACCCACTAAAAATGTCCCTCCGGCTGCTTTTTGCAAACGATGTCTCAGCCAAATTTGTCCCGCATCATCTAATTCTACCAGATTAATCCACGGGTAACCATCTTGCTCTATAGCCTTTTCCATAGCCATCGTATTTCCTTTTTCACGAGCTATCCCGATAACCGTAAATCCTCGGTCTTTATATTTCAGATAAAGCGGTATCATACTTTTAGAGTTTCTTCTACACGGTCCGCACCAAGAAGCCCATAAATCGATCAACGCAATTTTCCCCCGAATACAATCACCGACTCGGACCTGTTTACCGGTTAAATCCGGGGCAACGATATCGAGATAAGGTTCACCCACCTTCAGACGGGTGCTTTGCGATAACATTTGCATATCTTCACTATAAGGATGACCGGAATAACGTTTTGCAAATACTTTTTCAAACAATGCGATTTGCGGAGTTAAATCATCTCCCGATCGTTCATCTTCACACATCTGTTTTAATAAAAAAAGAGAAGCTAAAGAAGGATTCTCTTCAATATATCGCAACTTCCACGCATTTCTCTCGTTCCTTAGCTTATCTCCCTCCGCGATTAATTTACGTGCTTCCGGCGTATATGCTTCTCCGCTTTTTTCTAAACGGTCCCTCTCTTTATATAATTTATCTTTTTCGGCATAATTATCTCCGGCAGCAGCATATCTCAACCATAATGCTTTCAAAGCTTCGCTTTCATATTTCCCGATTTTATCCAATGAATCGATACGGGAATAAATAGGTGAAAAATCGAATTTCTGTTTACATTTGAGATCAAAGCCCATTTTCTCGAGCATAAGCGGATTTTGGGTTTCGATAATAAAACGCGGATCGTTTTCACTGGGATAAAGAATAAAGTTTACAGGTCCGTTTTCGGCAAAAAATATCGTTTCATAAAACATACCCTTAAATACCTCATCCCCAAAAAGTAAATTATAAGCAATGTTTGAATCACTGTATAAATCATATTCAAATTTTCCATCCCGAATCGGAATAGAAATATAATTGTTTGTCCTTATGTCTTTTCCGTCAGGGATCAATATCAACCGACTCGATTGCGGACGATCTATCACTTTACCGGATAACTTACAATGGATTTTCCCAATCGTATCCGGAGGAGAAAAACGAATACCCGAAATAACAAAATCATCGGGGGCGTTTCCTTCCCTGAGATCCAGTTCGATGTCTTTTTTATCGGTCGGTTCAAAACGCAACCGGAATGAAATACCTCCGCTATCGGGCATAATTACTTTTTCATCGAGATTAAAACCCTCGGAACTCACCAATTTATAGATTTTACCGGTAACCGAACCCTTAAGGGTCGTTCCTGAAGAAAGCTGTACCCACTCTCCGGGATTAGAATAAACCTCTGCATCGAGATACACCGCTGTATCGTTACGCTCGATACGAGAAATTTCAAGTACCATCGTATTGCGGGTACGATAAGAAGGATAGTCGTAATTTTGCGCCGAAATCGTTAATGAAAAAAAGAAAAAAGCAAGCGCTTGGAATAAAACAGAACTCTTCATCAAAGTATTATTTAAGGTAAATTTTGTACAATAATGTGGTACAGAATTAAACAAAAGTAACGCAGATCCCTCCACTTCTGTTTCATATCGAAATAGATTTAAATATTATTAACACAATTACAACCAAAGATTTATCCAGTAAATATTTACCTTTAAAAACAAAAAGTTTTTTCATCACTTTATGCGAAATAATACGAAAATATGAAACATACACAATCTGCAGTCTCACTAAAATTCTTTTTGCATTCGTCTTTTTTTCTCATTTTTATTTCTGTAATCATTCTTTGTGCTTTTTCCAATCTGCCTTTACAAGCTATTACACATGATTATACAAATAATACAAAGAACAGCCGTTCTACGATAAAACATGAATCCGACGCAGGAATCATACGTATTTCAGATACTAGTCGAAATCTCGAACTGGTAATCGATTATTCTACGGGCTGTAAAATTACACAATTAAATATAAAAGGAATCAATACACTTTCCGAATCGGGTATCTATACCGGCTTCACAACAAAAAACGAAATTTATAATTCTTGCGTTCTCGATAAAAAAATCAATGTAATAAATATACCGGAAGGAATACGTTTAGAAGGAATTACATTCGGAAACGATACTATCCAAGTCGATGAAACATGGAATTTCGTATTACACAATGAAAAAATAATTTGGAATATCCAACGGAAATACAATAAAACGACAGAATTGGAAGAAATAGAATTCCCTCGTTGGAATTTTGCCGACTTATCCATCTGGAAAGGGGGTATTTTCGATAACGGAGGGATGGTTTGGTGCAAGTATCTATCGGGAATAAACGATACCTACGGTGTACACACAGGAGGAGTAACATTATGGAATCCGCAATCGGGAAACGGGTTGAAGATTGCAGCTCAACCCGGAAATAACAGCTTCATTGCTTCTAAATATTCTCTAAGCGATAAAAAAGAATTTGTTTGCACTCACCTGGTCACCGATAAAGAGTTGAAACAAAGATATAATCTCAACCGTTTTGTACGGGGTAAAGCCGATGTTTTTTCTCCTTTTTCTGTGAAAACCAAAAACAGCGAGATAAATCTCGAGCTACAATATATCGATTATACTGCAATTTATTCGAGGGGAGTTTTACCCGGAATCGACTCAGAAGCAGTTCGTGAATTGATGAATACCACCGGAAGATACGGAGTCGTTGACAACGGGATTATAGGAGCCAATGGTTGGACAACTAACTGGAAATGCTTGCATGAACCATTTTTTGCACAAATAGGGATGGCATTAAACGACAAAAATTACACTCGTAATTTCTGTGCAACGCTAGATCGTGAAAGAGATTATGCCATAACAGAAGAAGGGCGCGTATTGTCTCGGTGGCACAATGACGATTCGGACCAAATGCCCGGGACTTACGATTACGAAACCGGATACTATGAAGCTCGATGGGGATATACCATCGATTCTCAAACGGGATATATCATCAATACAGCAGAACAATTCGATTTATGCGGAGACATCGATTGGCTGCGTTCCCATAAAAAAAGTTGTGAAAAGGCTCTCGACTGGTTGATTGCCCGAGACTCGAACCATAACGGGATTTTCGAAATGATGAATAATTCTATCGACGAACAAACCGCAAGCGACTGGCTCGATATCGTTTGGGCAAGTTTCGAAAATGCATTCGTAAATGCTCAGATGTATGAAGCCTTGAAATTATGGGCCGATTGTGAATCGATTCTGGGAGATCAGCAAAAAAGCGCCTATTACAAATCGGTAGCCAAACGACTTAAATCAGCTTTTAATAAGCCAGTAGATCAGGGTGGATTCTGGTCTCCAGATAAAAATCAATATGTGTACTGGCGCGATAAAGACGGGTCGATACACGGGGACAATCTCGTAACCCCGGTAAATTTCGCAGCTATCGCGTTCGGAATATGCGACAACCAGGATAGAATCAGCCGAATCCTCGATCAAATAGAATCGCGTACTTCTGAAGAAAACCTTTTCCATTGGCCTCTATGCTTCGATTCCTATAAAAGAGAAGAAGTCAGCAACAGGAACTGGCCTTTTCCTACTTACGAAAACGGCGATATATTTCCTACATGGGGATATCTCGGGATACGAGCCTATGTCGCTTACAACAAAAATATCGGCCTTAAATATATTCGCAACATTCTCGACCAGTACAAAAAAGACGGACTTTCTTCACAACGGTATAGTCGAAAAACCCAGCAAGGACAAGGCTCTGATATTTTAGCCGGTATATGCACCAGCGTAACAGCACTCTACCGAGATATATATGGAATACGTCCCAAATGGAACCGAATGGGTTTAGAGCCAAACTTAACAAAAGAACTTAACGGAACCTCCTTTGCCTACACCCACCTGGGTACCGAATATCGCATCGAACTAAAAGAAGGCGATTACCGAATCGGAACAGAAAATTTTTCAGTACGCAGCAGTAGAAATTTCGGTATCTTCCCAAATGGGAAAGAACTGATTTTTTACCCGGAAAATAAAGAATCTATGGCCCTCATATTAAATGCTCGCGAAAATCGAAAAATAAATTTACATATCCTTGACTGGAATCCCGATTACTATACTTGGTCGACGAATGGCACAGGGAAATGCGAATTTGAATTGCGTGGGCTATTACCGGGAAACAAATACCGAATTTCGATAAATGGAAATAACAAAATATTGAAAGCAGGCAAAAAGGGAAATATCCGATTTAAAGTAAATGAAAAATCCGATACGACATATCGCATAGAAAAAATATAAAATCAATTTGTAAGCTACAAAAAAAAAATAAAAGCCTGCTCATGATTGTCTGTACGTTAACGGGTTGCATTTTATCTTCAAAGTCGTATCTTTGCCAAATATTTTTTCCCGTTAATTGCCAAAAGAATGAACAAACTTCTTATCATCGACGATGAACCGCAAATTCGTAAACTTCTGGCTCGTATGTTGGAGCTCGAAGGATATGAAGTATATCAAGCCGCCGATTGTCGATCGGGATTGAAACAAGTATCGGCTATAAACCCCGAAGTAATTCTATGCGATGTGCGGCTGCCGGATGGAAACGGTGTCGAACTGGTAACAAAATTAAAAAAACAGTTCCCGCTTACCGAAATCATTTTACTTACAGCTCACGGCAATATTCCCGATGGAGTACAGGCCATTAAAAACGGAGCCTTCGACTATATCACTAAAGGAGATGATAATAATAAAATCATTCCCCTTATTAGCAGGGCCATGGAAAAAGCGCAGGCTAACAAACGGGAAATACAACAAGAAAAAAATGGTTCATTATCCTATTCTTTCGATTCTATTTTGGGAACTTCCAAAGTATTATTAAATGCAATAACATTAGCCAGGAAAGTCTCAGCAACCGATGTCCCTGTACTTCTTACCGGAGAGACCGGCACTGGAAAAGAAGTATTCGCGCAAGCTATACATATGGGAAGCAATCGAAAATCGGGAAGTTTTGTCGCCATAAATTGTTCGGCTTTCAGTAAAGAATTGCTCGAAAGTGAAATGTTCGGCCACAAAGCAGGATCTTTTACAGGCGCTTTAAAAGATAAAAAAGGATTATTTGAAGAAGCCGACAACGGAACCATATTTCTTGATGAAATCGGAGAAATGGCTTTCGATCTGCAAGCAAAATTACTTAGGATACTCGAATCAGGAGAATATCTGAAAATCGGAGAAACGAAACCGTCACGAGTAAATGTACGCATAATCGCAGCGACCAATCGCGATTTAAAAAAAGAAATCACCGATAACCGATTTCGCGAAGATCTTTTCTATCGATTATCGGTGTTCAGCATACAATTACCACCATTGCGGGAACGGGGTAATGATATTGAAATACTCGCCCGATCTTTTATCGAGAGTTTTTCTAAACGGAGTGGGAACTTACCCAAAAATATGAGTAAAGACTTTTTGAAAGCATTATACTCCAACCCGTGGAATGGCAATATAAGAGAATTACGTAATGTAATGGAGCGTAGTATGATCATTTGTGAGGGTGATACCCTTTCGCTGGAAGATCTCCCGGTTGAAATGCAAAATGAACACTTCGAAGAAGAAGGAATAAAAACATATTCCGAGTTCGAGTTAGCCTCAATGGAAAGGAGACATATTTCACGTGTACTGCAATATACTCATGGAAATAAAACCGAGACTGCACGTTTGTTAAAAATAGGTCTTACTACTCTTTATCGGAAAATTGAAGAATACGGTTTATAACCAATCATCATCCTATAATTATTCCCAAAGCAGAAGGGCGCCTTTTCAAAATGAAAAGGTGCCCTTCTGCTTTCCATTCCATCTCAAATTTATATTTAACTGATTCTGTGAATCTTAGAATTAACGATATCATTTTGGCACATGTTTGGTATAGTGAAATACCGAGATAACATAAAAGTATAACAATTAAAAAAACAAGAAAATGGGAGTAACATTATCATTCATCATTTGTATACTGAGCGGAATTGCCTGCTTCGGGTTATTTTTTAAATGCGTCGACTGGTTCGACAAAATATAACAGAAAGGAGAGTGAAACATTATGTATACTGCATTATTTATTATCGGATTAGCCGCTTTCGGCTACATGTGCTACGTACTTGTCAAACCTGAAAAATTCTAATCTATTTTTATACAATGAATACAGAAATTGCCGGCATAGTATTGCAAATCGTCCTGATGATAGTTATAGCCTATCCTCTGGGAAAATACATTGCCAAAGTATATAAGGGAGAAAAGAACCTGATGGACTTTATGACTCCCGTCGAAAAATGGATATATAAACTCAGCGGGATTAATCCCAATGAAGAAATGAACTGGAAACAATTCCTGAAAGCCTTACTTACACTAAACCTATTTTGGTTTATCTGGGGTATGGTTTTACTGGTAAGTCAGGGATGGTTGCCCTTAAACCCTGATGGAAACGGTCCTCAGTCGCCCGACCAGGCATTTAATACTTGCATCAGTTTTATGGTAAACTGTAATTTGCAACATTACAGCGGGGAAAGCGGACTTACCTATTTGACTCAGTTATTCGTTATCATGCTCTTCCAGTTTATTACAGCCGCAACCGGTATGGCTGCAATGGCCGGTATTATGAAAGCCATGGCCGCCAAAACGACTAAAACAATCGGAAACTTCTGGTATTTTCTGGTAAGAAGCTGTACTCGTATCCTTTTACCCTTATCCCTCATCGTGGGCTTTATTCTTATAACAGAAGGCGTTCCGATGGGATTCGATGGTAAAATGACTGTTCCGACTCTCGAAGGAACCGAACAAACCGTATCACAGGGACCGGCAGCCGCAATTATCCCGATTAAACAACTGGGAACTAATGGAGGAGGTTATTTCGGAGTAAATTCTTCACATCCGCTCGAAAATCCGACATACCTTACCAATATGGTCGAATGCTGGTCGATATTGGTCATACCTATGGCCATGATCTTTGCTCTTGGTTTCTATCTGAAAAAGAGAAAACTGGCATTTACTATTTTCGGAGTCATGCTTTTTGCTTATCTGGTAGGTGTAGGAATAAATACGTACCAGGAGATGAACGGTAATCCTCGTATCGATGCCATGGGAATTTCGCAAAACGGAGGTGCCATGGAAGGTAAAGAAATACGATTGGGATCGGGTGCTACCGCATTATGGAGTGTAACGACAACGGTGACATCAAACGGTTCGGTAAACGGTATGCATGACAGCACAATGCCTCTTTCGGGAATGATAGAGATGCTGAACATGCAAATAAATACATGGTTTGGCGGTGTTGGTGTCGGTTGGATGAACTATTACACATTTATTATTATTGCGGTGTTCATCAGCGGGCTTATGGTAGGACGTACTCCCGAATTTCTGGGGAAAAAAGTAGAGGCAAAAGAAATGAAAATTGCAACGATCGTCGCACTCCTCCACCCGTTCGTTATTCTTACCGGAACAGCCCTCAGTTCATATCTTTTCGTACATGCTCCGCAATTTGTGGCGGGAGAGGGAGGTTGGCTCAATAATCCCGGGTTCCATGGGCTGAGCGAAATGTTATACGAATATACCTCATCGGCAGCAAACAACGGATCGGGATTTGAAGGCTTGGGAGACAATACGTTCTTCTGGAATTTTACTTGTGGCATTGTTCTAATATTGTCCCGGTTTATTCCGATCATCGGGCAAGTTGCCATCGCCGGGCTACTGGCTGAAAAGAAATACATACCCGAAAGTGCCGGAACCTTAAAAACCGATACCCTCACCTTCGGTGTAATGACCTTTGCCGTCATTTTTATCGTGGCCGCCCTGTCATTTTTCCCGGTACATGCATTAAGTACCATCGCAGAACATTTCAGTTTATAACAGCAGATCATTATGAAAGATAATAAATCAGCTTCATTATTTCAGAAGAAGCAAGTAAAAGACAGTATTAAACAATCATTCGTGAAACTCGATCCACGAATGATGATAAAAAACCCGATCATGTTTACGGTCGAAGCATCGACTGCCGTGATGCTTGTAATGACTATTTATTCTCTGTTTAACGACGTACAAGGTTCGTTCGCTTATAATGCGCTTGTATTTATCATTCTTCTCTTAACACTTTTATTCGCCAATTTCGCTGAAGCTATTGCCGAAGCTCGAGGAAAAGCGCAGGCCGACAGTTTACGTAAAACGAGAGAAGAAACGGTCGCTCGCCGCATCGTTAATGAAAAAGTCGAGATTACCAGTAGCTCACAGTTGAAAAAAGGAGACATATTTGAATGCGAAACAGGGGATATTATACCCGCTGACGGAGAAATCATTGAAGGACTCGCCTCGATCGATGAAAGTGCAATTACCGGTGAAAGCGCCCCTGTAATACGAGAAGCCGGAGGAGATAAAAGCTCGGTTACCGGAGGTACGAAAGTACTCTCAGATCATATAAGAGTAAAAGTAACCACTGAACCGGGAGAGAGTTTTCTCGACAAGATGATTGCTCTGGTCGAAGGAGCCTCGAGGAAGAAAACCCCTAACGAAATAGCACTTACCATATTACTGGCCGGCTTCACTCTTGTTTTTATCATAGTATGTGTCACTCTGAAACCATTTGCCGATTATACCGGCACAACCATTAAGATCGCATCGCTTATTTCGTTATTCGTATGCCTTATACCTACTACGATCGGTGGACTGCTTTCGGCCATCGGAATCGCAGGTATGGACCGAGCTTTACGAGCCAATGTAATTACCAAATCGGGTAAAGCTGTTGAAACAGCCGGTGACATAGATACACTTTTACTCGATAAAACTGGCACAATCACAATCGGGAATCGTAAAGCGACAAAATTCTGGCCGAATTCCGATATGAATATCGATTTTAAGAAATTTACAGAATACTGTATGCTCTCTTCTATAGCCGACGATACCCCCGAAGGTAAATCTATCATTGAATTGGGACGGGAAAGCGGATTTCACATGCATAATCTCGATGCACATGTATCTAAGATGGTCCGCTTCAGTGCCGAAACCAAATGTTCGGGAGTAAATCTGAAAGACGGCACCGAAATACGAAAAGGAGCTTTCGATACTATCCGTAGAATAACGGAAAATGCCGGTAACCCTTTCCCGAAAGAAATTGAAGAACTCATACAAGCCATATCGAGCAACGGAGGTACCCCTTTGGTAGTGTGTGTAGATAAAAAAGTCGTCGGAGTCATCGAGTTGCAAGATATCATCAAACCAGGTATTCAAGAGCGTTTTGCCCGATTACGAAAAATGGGCGTTAAAACCGTCATGGTAACAGGAGATAATCCTCTTACAGCAAAATATATAGCGAAAGAAGCCGGAGTAGATGACTTTATCGCTGAAGCCAAACCCGAAGACAAAATGAATTACATTCGTAAAGAGCAAGATACAGGAAAACTCGTTGCAATGATGGGAGACGGGACAAACGACGCACCGGCTCTTGCACAAGCGAACGTAGGCGTAGCCATGAACAGTGGAACACAGGCTGCAAAAGAAGCCGGTAATATGGTCGATCTCGATAATGATCCCACCAAATTGATTGAGATAGTAGAAATAGGGAAACAATTACTCATGACACGGGGAACACTCACTACCTTCTCAATCGCTAACGACGTAGCAAAATATTTTGCCATCGTCCCCGCATTGTTCATGCTTTCGATCCCCGAACTGGCAGCATTAAATATCATGCACC